>JALORD010000250.1 GCA_025459145.1 Pirellulaceae bacterium
GGACGCAGCACGAGGCGACGCGGGTCTTGTGCGCGGTCGGGATGTCGACACCCGACCTGTTTCCGAGCGATGCGCCGCCGCTGGCTTCCGCTCGCCATGTCGCTTTGGTGCCAGGATGCGGCAACTTTTTGGAAATTTTCTGCGAGAAGTCCGCGCGGCGTGACTACCCATTCATGGAGGAAGGCAGCGAGATGCCTCTTGTGGGGAGTTTAGGCAACTCTAGGAAGGGAGTCGACTCGCCGCTGAGGCTTGGCATGCGTTGGAATTGCCGCCAATCGCGCGATTCTCAAGCAGCTGCCGCGAGGACATCTGACACCGCGGCTCACCTTCTGGACCAGCACTACCGGGCTCATGCCTGCGCTCCCGGTAGACCGCTGCATGATTGCACCGCGTGGGCGCTAGACCGAATGCGGAGTTCCCCCCCGATGACGTTTCCTTGCCGCTTCCTGACTTTGATGACGCTGTTGGCAACCAGCTTCTTATTACCAGTCGAGGCTCAGGCTCAGAAAAAAGGGGGCAGCACCCCGAAGCCGCTTACCTACCTGATTCGCTGGTTTCCCCGAGGCACACAGATCATCGATGTCAATAACCACAGCGATCTGCTGGGATCGCATTCGGTCGACGGCGTTGTAATCAACCAGATTCATGTCGACGGCGTGGCGTACGCCATCGATGCCCTCATCAACGATCCGAACTGGGTGACGACCGGGTTGATCGACTTGAGCAATCGCGACTCCGATGACAGCTTCTACGTCATCGCCAGCGGCCGGGACCAAGGCGTTGGAGTCCGCAGACGGTTCAAGTTTGCAGTGCCAGGGACCGGAGGTGCGCCGCAATTGACCGGAACCTATACGCTGCCGGCACGGCACTTCGTCACAAACGTCAACGCGTTCGGAGAGTTGGTGGGAAACTACAACCAAGTTGCGGGTGCGCCATACACTGCATTCCACATTTCAACCGACGGCATCGTCACCTTGCTCGGACCCGCGGCGACTAGCCCGAAAATCAGCGACACCGGATTTGTTGTTTATTATTCGCAGATCGCAGCTACCGGGGCCGAAGGCTTTCAACGCTGGAACTCTGTGACGGGCGCGACCGCGTGGTTCGATACGTTGCGCATGGCCGAGGTATTTGCCGTCGACGACCTGGGAGACTTCTCGGGTTGGCGACATGTGATCAACATGAAGGGAGGTGGATGGAACGCGAGGAAGGGCTTCACGTGCACGAGCGGCCGCTTTACCAACTTCAGCAAAACGAATGGTATCTGGATCAACAATCGCAATGAAGCGGTTGGCAACTCCGACACCTTGCTTGGGATCACGTATTACTACGACGGCGCTACGGGAACGACCTTTCAAATCTGGGATTTGATCGATCAGACGCTTAACACGGCAGAAGACATTACCCGTTTCCAATATGGGTATCCCACCGTCGCCGGCATCAACGACGATGGTGTCGTCTTCGGATCCGCCGAGTTTGACGACTTTCTCCTCATTCCCATTCGCCCCTGACACTTCCTGATGGCGCACTGCGGGGTTCCAGGTTCGGGGAATGCGGCGATCCGACGCGCAGGCGGGGCGTCGGTGAAGCGGTGAAGGTTGGGTGCCCATCTTCGACGGGCAGATACAGAGTCACGACCACAACTTTCTATCCTCCGGCCATTTCCCCGGCGAAATGGCCGAGGGAATCGTCAAACTTTCGCCGGGCAGCTTATCGGTTTGACTCGGTGGGCGTGGCGGAACCGCATGGGGATCGAGCGCATACGGAGCGGGTTTTTCGAGTTAGGAGACTCTGTTTTTGTCTCTTAGCTGAGGGGCGGGCGAGTCGGAAATCGCCCCGCAACGCTAGGAATCGCACTTTGAGGGGGGCGAGGCGCGCCGGCGGGGCGCGCGACGAAAGTCGTTGCCGAACTTGGACTTTCGGCGACTGCCGCAAATGCTCGCGGCGGAGAAAAATTGTTTGGGTTTTCGTGACTTTTCATAAGTCGTTGTGCGAGCGATCTTTGTGGCAAAAATAGCTCCGGCCGCTTGGCGAGGTTGTGGTATACTCGCAGCCCGGCGAAACACTCGCGGCGGAGAACGTGCGATTGTCGATCGGCGGTGCTCGTCTCCAAAGCCGTAAAGAGATTGCCGCGAGTGCTCTGCAGGCGAAGGCCTGCGCTGAATTGAATTCTTCGCTTCAGCCGCTGTGATCATTGACAATTCGGAGACCGTTTGCCTGTCGGTGAACTCGTTGGGCGCGGGTCTCTCACCTTGCTCCGGCGTCGACCTGGTAGGGCGCGGGTCTCGGACCCCGCCCCGGCGTCGACCGCAGGTCTTGCAGCCCTGCGCGCGGTGCGAGACCTGCGGACAACAGGCTTTGGCGAGGTCGGGAGACGCGTGCCGAGGGGTGTCGGGCCGAGGGGTGTCGGACCGAGTGTAACGAGGTGAACATTGTGTTAAATGGCGTCCGGCGCTCAGTTGAGTGCTTCGGCGGTAAGTGATGGCTGGAAAACAACTTGCAACATCACTGAGCGCTGCTTGCCATCGCGAGGACCCGCGGAAAGCGCTCAGCGTTCAGTCGAGCTGCTTCGTGTTCAGCGCCTGGTTGGGATCTTGGTGGGGCGCGGGTCTCCGACCCCGACCTCGCGTCGACCCAAGGTCTTGTGGCCCAACCCGCGGCTCAAGACCTGCGGGCCTCCGCTAGCCATCCCTGCCGCCTGTGACCGTCGTTCACACTGGGCAATCTATGGCGACCCTGCGGGTTCGATTCCATCCGGAAGCTGCCCGTTGCCGATAAAGACATCGGTGGGCTATGCGCACGCCTCTCGTCGAGGGAACGACCAGCGGCAGTGCAATCCCCCAGCTTTCTGAATCGACGCAGCTCCCCCATTGCCAAGGACGGCACGCTTCATGCTCGATCGCAAGGACGCTCACAGCCGACGGCTGGGAACACTGCTTGCTAGCGGCGCACTGGTTACGATCCTGGTCACCTCGACCTATGCGCAGCAGGCCGCGCAAGCTGCCGAGGGCGCGGCAGCCATCCCGACGCGGAGCATGCTGAGCGTGTTTCACGACGGCGGGATCCTGATGTACCCGATCGCGCTTTGCTCGTTCGCACTCCTGGTGTTCGTCTTCGAGCGATTCATCAGCCTCCGCCGCGGACGGGTGATTCCCGGGCCGTTCGTCAAGCGATTCCTGGAACAATTGC
Source organism: Pirellulaceae bacterium (assembly GCA_025459145.1). Lineage (GTDB taxonomy): Bacteria > Planctomycetota > Planctomycetia > Pirellulales > Pirellulaceae > CAYLLN01. The sequence goes on from JALORD010000250.1 coordinate 3,190, forward strand.
GCGAGGGGCAGCTCGATCGCGAAAAAGCGATCAAGCTGTGCGAAGAGAACAAAAGCCCGGTGGCGGTTGTGTTTGCCGCGGCGGCCAAGAAGTGGGGCAAGACCTCGGTCGAAGTCGAACAGGCGATTCTCGATGCGGGCGAACGCGTGACCAACCAGTTGCGCAAGCACCTGCGGCTCTTTAGCGGGATCTCGCAGGTGACCCCGCTCCTCGGGCTGCTCGGCACGGTCCTGGGGATGATCGTGTCGTTCAATGCGATCGCGACCGCCGGGGCCGAAGGACAGCGCGAGTTGATGGCCGGCGGCATCGCCCAGGCTTTGATTACCACCGCGGCGGGGATGCTCGTCGCGATTCCGGCGCTCCTGGCGTACCTGTACTTCTTGGGACGCGTCGACACGCTGATCACCGAAATCGACTCGCTCGGCCAGAAGGTCGTCGAGCTGATCGCGGCCGATGGCGAGGCCCGGCAGAGCCGGCGCTCGAAAGCGGCATAAAACCGTCCTCGTCGATCGCTTTCCCGCCACAAACACTCGCAACACTTCGAACTACCCTCCATGCCGCTAAAGACGCACCAGGACGACATGCCGGCGGTCAACTTGACCCCCATGATCGACATCGTCTTTCAGCTCATCATCTTTTTCATGGTCGGGGCGCGGTTCACCGAGCTCGAAAAGAAGGTCGACCTGTCGGTTCCGGAGGTGGGCAGCACGGCCCAGCTTCCTCCCGCTCCTGAGAAGCGCGTGATCAACGTCTACCGCGATGGCCGGCTCGAGCTCAACAAACAGCCGGTGACGATCGAGCAGCTCACTACGGAGTTGGCCGACGCCCAGCAGAACTTTGCGGAGTTGGGCGTCGTCATTCGGGCCGACGCCGATGGCCCTTTTCAACACGTAGCCGCCGTCCTGGCCGCTTGTCGGCAGGCGGGCGTCACTGACACAGGAATCTCCGTCCGCCCGGGAACCAAACTGCGATAAGCTTAGGAAACGAACCTGCGAATGCTCCCCCCCACTTCGCATGCTTCCATCTCGAACCTCTTGCTACTGGCCGATGGTCAATCGCTGACCGATCGGGCGCTGGCGATCACGCTCGCGGTCGGGTTCATCCTGTTGTTCGTGACGCTCGTGGTGCTGGTCTGGACCCGCTGGGGGCAGGTGCGGCCGATCGCGAAATGCGTGCTGCTGTCGCTCGCCGCGCACGTGCTGCTGCTGATTTACGCCTACAGCACGCGGGTTCTGTTCGATCAGCCCGGGAGCTGGCTCGGCCAGACGACCAAGGTCCACCTGGTCGATGCCGACGACTACGAAGAAGCGGCACTGCTCGTCGAAGAGGACGAGCCGACTCCCTGGGAGCAGGCGGGCCTCGAATCGGCCGAGCTGGCGGTGAACAGCATCGCGGATGGCGACGCCGAATCCCCCACGCCCGACGACGCATCCATCACGGCGGCCGCGGATGCCACGCCGCCGCAGCCCGCCGAGTCGGCCAGCGAACCCGCACCGCAGCCCGAGCCGACCGAAACGGCCAGCGACGCGAACACCGACGCGCCACCCGAGAAGCCGCAGCCGGCCGAAACCGCGAGCCAGCCCCCCGAATCGGGACTGCCCGAAGATCTGACCGAACTGATTCCCGAAGTGGCCGAAGAGTCGCAGCCCGAACCGGCGACCGACGTCGCGGCCGCCGAATCGCCGCCGCCGGCCGAGACGCTTGCTGCACCGCCGACAGTCGAACCCGCACGCACCGCGAGCGTCGATGCGGCTCCGATGACGCCAGCCACGCCGCCGCCAGCGCCGCCCGCCAGCGAGACCACGTTCGCCGCGGCTCCGGCGCAGATTCCGCGCCGGCTGGGCGATGGTCAAGAGTTGGCCGAGCCGCTACGCGCCCGCGTGGCCGCCGATCGTCTGAAGGTCGCACAGCAATTCGGCGCCACGCCAGAGTCGGAAGCGGCGGTCGCGGCCGCCCTCGAATGGCTGGCCGCCAATCAGAGCGCCGATGGCCGCTGGGATGCTGACTTGCACGGTGCGGGGCGCGAGACTCGCACTCTCGGGCACGACCGCCAAGGAGCGGGTGCGCAGGCCGATATGGGGGTCACGGGCCTGGCGATCCTCGCATTTCTGGGGAATGGTCAGTCGCACCTCGACGGAACACATCGCGAGACGGTGCAACATGGACTTGAGTTTCTGCTGGCCAGCCAGGCTCGCGACGGCAACCTGGCGGGCAATGCCGAGCTGTTCGCGGCGATGTACTGTCATGGGATCGCGACGCTGGCCCTGAGCGAGGCGTATGCCCTGACTGGCGACCAGCGGCTGCTTCCCGGTCTGCAGCGGGCCTTGCACTACACGATTTCCGTCCAGCACACCGGCGGCGGCTGGCGCTATCAGCCGTACGATGCGGGGGACATCAGCCAGTTCGGCTGGCAACTGATGGCGCTGAAGAGTGCCGAGTTGGCGGGCATTCCGATTCCGGCGGAAACGCGGGCCCGCATGCAGCGTTTCTTGCGTTCGGCGTCGTCGGGCCGTGCGCGGGGACTCGCCAGCTACCGCCCGGGCGACCGGGTGTCGCGGACGATGACCGCCGAAGCGCTCGTCTGCCGTTACTTTCTCGCGGCCGAGAATAGCCCCGCGGCGCTTGCCGAGGGGGCCGCTTATGTCAGCGAAGAGAAGCCGGGCGACGGCCAGACGAACCTTTACTACTGGTACTACGGCACGCTGGCCATGTTCCAGCGGCAAGGTCCCGAGTGGGATGCATGGAACGCCGGCCTGCAGCGGCAACTGCTTCATAGCCAGCGGTTCGACGGCGAGCGGCGCGGCAGTTGGGACCCCGATCCACTCTGGGGCGGCTACGGCGGCCGCGTCTATAGCACGGCCACCGCTGCGCTCTGTCTGGAAGTCTACTATCGCTACCTCCCGATGTACGGCGAAGGCCGAACGCCCGCCGAACGGCTGACCGACCGGATCGAACACTCGCCGTATGCCCGGTAGTGATACAATCCGGCGATGTTCTGTACCGTGCTGCACAACCTGAAGAGCCCTACAAACGTCGGGATGATTGTGCGTTCGCACGTGGCGTTTGGTGGTCGCGAAGTGGTCTTTGTCGGCTACGAACTGCCCTGGCAGTTCAAGAAGGGCAGCCAGGCCTTCTCGCGACGACTGGAGCGGCTGTGCGAAATCGTGACGCTCGAAACCGACGACGAGTTTTTCGCGTGGGCACGCCAGCACAGATATCAGACCACGGCCCTTGAGATCGGCGAACATGCAGTTCCCATTACAACGTTTGAGCCGCCATCTCACACGGCCTTGATCGTGGGTAACGAGGCCGCAGGCTTGAGTGAAGCCGTACTTAGCCGCTGTGACTTTCGAGTCTTCATCCCGCAGTTCGGCCGAGCAGAGTGCCTCAACGTAGCCGTCGCTTGCTCAATTGGCATGTACGAACTTACTCGAAACTCCCCAAGCATGGTCCGCATGCGCGGCGGCAAGTTTGCTGTCCGCGAAGTCAAGTTCGGACCAATCGCAGAGTGAGCGGATTGAGCTTCCGCTCGAGTAAATCCGTCCAATCGCGTCGATTGTTCTCTCTCTAGCGTGAAGCTACCGCATCCAGATCAAGCCGATCGTGGGGCCGTGGTAGGCGAGTTCGCCCCCGTCATCCAGGCGGACCACATCCGTCAGCACGAGATCGGCGTTATTCACGGCGTTGTCCGGGGCCAAGGCCAGACCACTGATAAAGATTCCTTGGTAGCCGACACGGAAAGCACAGTTGGGGGTCATCTGCCAATTCAGAGCGACGGTGAAGTCGCCGACCCAGGCAGTGCGATCGCTGACGGCGCTGCCGCCACCGAACGCGTCCGCGCCGCCGACATTTATCTGGCTGAAGTCGGTCACTACCGACGTCGAGTTGTTGTAGACACCACCTTTCAGGTCGACGTCGAGCCACCAGCGAGTGGTCTTCAGACACTGCGCCTGGATGCCGATTTGCAGCCCGTACAACTCGTTCTCGGTGTTGACCTGCAAGTCGTTGGTGATGTCGGCCCCAACAAAGTTGAACTGCTCGTTAATTCGCAAGTGGCGAAAGCCAACCAGGTACGAGACGTCGAACGGTCCCGGCGGCATCGCCGCGTAGTAGCGAATATTCGCCTCGACACTGTGAAAGGAGGATTCAAACGCGATGCTCGCGGCAAAGTTTCCATCGAAATAATCCACAGCCGGATTGGGAAATCCCGAGAGGAACGTGGAGAGGTTGCCGACGCTGGCGGGATTGGCTGGGACCGCTGGAATGGGCGGCGTATCGGACGGATCCGCAAAGTCTCCATCTTCGTTGAAATCGATACCCGGAACTGCGGGGATTTCTGGAACGCTTAAATCTGAATTCGTGGCAATTGCACTACTCTGCCAGTCATAGGAACCTAGATAAGTTGCTTCGATCCGATAGCAATCGAACACGCGCCGACCGAGAGTGAACTTGCCACCGGCGTCAAATTCGGGATTCAGGTCGTTGGTAGTCAGGACGGTGGGGCCAAACGGAGAAACGGCCGTTGGGCCCACCTGGGCAATCTTATAGCCGTCCTGGTAGTCCAGGGTCAGCGGTGCGAACTCGGCCATCGCGTACCAATCGCTCGGCCGGTGAGCCACGAAATCGACTTCGCAGGCCACCGTCGGAGGCATGTCGCACGCACAGTCGACCGGACCATAATCTGGAAATGGGTCGTATCCCCAGGCCAGCGGCTTGGGC
>JALORD010000686.1 GCA_025459145.1 Pirellulaceae bacterium
CGGCCGCGACCGCGATGAGCACCTCGGTCGGCCCGCGATAGCCGCGGCCGTTGTCGGTGTACGGCGACGATCGAACGGCAAAGCCCAGCGTCTGGCCGCCGGCATCGAGCACTTGCTGCCAGCCCGCTCGCGGCTCGTCGGCCATGAAGCTCGCCGCGGCGGGAAAGAGTCCCTGCACTTCGGCCAGTGTCACCGGTTCGGGAAACCGCAGCGAGAGCGACTTGCCCCGCAGCCGGCGTTCGATCCCCTCGGCCATGGCGAGGCTCGTGAGCGTCGAGCCGCTGACCCCTTCGATTTTCTTCTGCGGCGAGGTCGGGCTCGTGCCGCGAAACTGTTCCCAGAATGCGCCCGCCGCGCGCACCTCGTCGACATGCGCCTGCGTATCGCCGCTCGTCAGGATCTCGATGCCGATCACCTGCTGATCATTGTCGAGACCAATCAGCAGGTTGCTCGGCCCGGCATAGCCGACGAGATCATCGGCCTGCGGCGATGTCGTCAGCACAAGCCCGAGCGTGCGGCCCGAGGCGTCGAGGACGCGCGCTCCTCCCAGCCGCGGATCGCCACCGGCCAGCATTGCGGCATCTGGGAAGAGTCGCCGGGCCGCATCGAGCGACACGGGATCCGCCGCCGGCGGCTCACGCCCTGCGAAGTAGACGAGCGCCGCCGCACCAAGCAGAATCGCCAGTCGCACCAGCCGCGGCATAAGCGGCCTACTTCTTCACCAGTTGGACGGCGTCGGCATGGATGTACCCCTCGGCCCCGTCAGTCGAGAGTGTCAGCGCGGCGACGCCCGCCGGAAAATCGAACGTCCCCAGCGAGTGAAACGCCTGTGGATCGGCCGAGTCCTCTTGCTGGTTCAGCCGGAGCGTGAGCGGCCGCTGGCCTGCGCGCTCGAGAATGCACGCCGTCCGCTTGGCCCGGTTCTCGTGGCCGACCCAGGCCACGCGCACCTCGTACTTCCCCGCATCGGGCACTTTCAGCTCGTAGCGAGCCGTCGCCTGTTCGGTCCCGGCTTTCGCCATCGCGTAGCGATAGCCATCGGCGATGTACGGCGAGAGCCCCGCCCCTTCGGTCCACTGGCCGGTGAGCTTGGCCTGCGAATCATCGACGACAATTCCCGGCAGCGAATTCGCGGCAATGCTCTTCGCCACTTGTCCTTCGACGCCGGTCACCGTGTCGGTCGCTTTCGACAGATACGGCGCGACGCTCGCCGTGCTCGTATCGCGGTAGAGCTTTTCGCCCAGGCCGTCGCGGCGCATCGCGCCGGGCTGTTCGAACAGCTCGATGAGATCGGGCAGGTAGCTGTCGTAGACATTTCGCGGCGTTGTCTCACGGAGGACGCAGATGTATGCCGCCTTGCCGACGACTTCGCCCATCATGCCGCAGGTTCGCATCACGCGCACGGTGCCAAGCGCCTCGTGGTTGACGCTGATGCAGCGCCCCGCCATGAACAGGTTCGGCACATTCTTCGAATAGAAACAGCGGTACGGCACCGGATAGCCGTTCTTGCGGTCGACGCCCGCCCCGAACTCGGCCCGCGAGATGAACGGATTCTCGGTGTACTTCTTGGCGAACTGCTCCTTCGGATAGTGCAGGTCGATATCCCACGTGGTCGGCACACAGCCGTCGGGAAACTCGCGGCCGCTGATGATGTCTTCGCGCGACAGAATCACATCGCCATCGAGCAGCCGCGACTCGCGCGGGCCGCCGACGAACGCCACCCACTTGAGGTCAGCATTCGTGTGCTTGTCCTTGTCGGCCCCGTGCTTGAGCGCCGTGAACGCCCCGAACACGGCCCGCAAGTTCCAATCGCGAATCAGCTCCAGCTCGTTGATTGGATCCTTGTTGAAGCCCGATTCCCAGAACCATTCCCGCCGATCTTCGACCGGCTCTTCACCGTGTTCGGGAAATCGCCCACTTCGAGATCGAGGGCCCACGGCGTTGCGGGCCAGTCCTGCGGCTCGGCTTCGTGTTGCCAGTACCACATGTTCGACATGCCCATCCGCCCCTGCGGCTCGATCCGATAGGCCGCGCCGGCCAGGGCCCCGACGACGCCGTGCCCCGTGCAGTCGCAGAACAGCTTGCCGCGAAACACCCGCTCGCGGCCGGTGCGCACTTCGAGAGCCGTCACCGACGTGATCTTCCCCTCGGCGTCGGTTTCGGCGGCCTGGGCAAAGTGCCCCAGGAAGAGCGAAATGTTCTTCTCCCGCCGGACGACCGCTTCCTTCCGCGCGTCGGCAAAGTGCTCGGCGGCCGCCGGCGAATCGGGCGCGTGGTCGGCAAACTCTTCGACGATCTCGCCCAGGTGCGGATACTTGCCGCGGAGCGTGCCTCCCTGGGCCCAAACGCGGACCTCGCTGCTGCCATTGCCGCCGAGGACGAACCGATCCTGCACGAGGGCGACCTTGAGCGACTGCCGGGCGGCCGAGACAGCCGTGGCGATTCCCGCGTAGCCGCCGCCGACGACGACGAGGTCGTACTCGCCAGCGACTTCCGGCTGGTCGGGCAGGCCGAGCCATTTTTTGCGGGCTGTGGCGAGTGCTTTACCCGTCGGCGGCTGAAAGCCCGCGTCAGACGAGAGCAGGATCGCATCGCACCGGCCGTCGAAGCCGGTCAGGTCGTGCAGAGCGAGCTTCACCTTGCCGGCGGGCAGTTCCACTTCGCCGCCCGGCTGCCAATGCCAGTCGGCCCCGACGGTGCCGAACTCCGTCGTCAGCGGCTTACCATCGACAAGCACCTGAAACCGGCCCGGTGTGCCCGGCGCCTTCCAGTGCGCAACCCAGTCCTTCGTCCTCGCCCAGACGCGATACTTCCCCGCGGCCGGCACGTCGATGGTCGTCGTGGCATCGGCACACGGCTTTCCCAGACCGTGAGCCAGCAGATACGGCGAACCGACGATCTGCGTAAACGCCGTATCGAGCGACCAGCCGCCGATATCCTCGAACGTCTCCGCCTCGACAAACAGCGTCTCGCCCCGACAGAGCGGCGCCGCCGCCAGGAGGCAAGCGGTCGCCAGTAGAAATCGCTTCATAAACCCGTCAACTCCCGTCAAAAAATTGCGGCCCAGCCAACAGCCGCAGCGTTCCAGCATGGCCTTAGACCGGGCGAGATACAAGCGGCAGAGTCGGCGGCCGGCCAGTATGATGGGGGCCATGCGAATCAACCGCCCCATCGTGCTCTGCGACGGCGCGCGTAAATTGCTGTTAAGCGCCCTGTTGCTGCTGCTTGCGCCCAGCGACATTCTCGCCGAGGAGCCGGGCCCGCCCTCTTCGCCGGCCCCGCCCTCTTCGCCGGCCCCGCCCTCTTCGCCGGCCCCGCTGCACCGGATCGACGCAAAAACGCCCGCCGGGCTGCAGGACCTGTTTCGCCGTACGGCTGAGCCGCTCCCGCTGGTCAGTGCCCATCGGGGCGGGCCACAGGCGGGTTTTCCCGAGAATTGCATCGCGACGTTCGAAAACACGTTGCGGCACACGTTCGCGATCCTCGAGATCGACCCGCGGCTGACGAAGGACGGCCAAATCGTCATCCATCACGACGCCACGCTCGAGCGGACGACGACCGGCCGCGGCCGCGTGGCGGACCACACGCTCGCCGAACTCAAAGAGCTCCGGCTGAAGGACCCGGCTGGCAACGTCACCGAGTACCAGATCCCCACACTCGACGAAGTCCTGGAGTGGGCCCGCGGCAAGACGATTCTGGTCCTCGACCAGAAAGACGTGTCGGTCGCGGCCCGCGTGAAGAAGATCGAGGAGCACCAGGCCGA
>JALORD010000251.1 GCA_025459145.1 Pirellulaceae bacterium
AATTAACTCTGCACGCAAGTGCGAGCTTTGGCGCACGGAGACCGTCCGCCTGCCTAGTTTTATTTCCTGCTGCTTGCAATCCGGATTGGCCGTGGTTCGCATTCGCAACCAACAGCCACCCAGCGGGATACCTTAAGGTCATGCATTTCCAGGCCGCAAAGCTTAGCGTGAAAGTTCAGACCAGCGGCGTGAAGGCGGTTGGCGATGGGCCGGTTCAAGATGTCTACGGATGCGGAGTTCGCGTTCCGCCTTACCGTCACCCCATCGTTCGCGGCCCCGTTCGTCATGCGGGTATGGGGCGCAGGCAAGTGGGGTTGGTTCACCGCCAATTGTTGGAACGTCCCACCGGTCACCGACCTGCACATTCCCGAGCAGCGGCTCCGGAAAGGTGAGTGGCGGACGCTGCTCAACCACGTCGAGCAGGTGCTGCTAGAGGTGCAGGAAGTTGAGCGGTATCATTGGGTCGCGCGGCACGAGCTCATGGAGCCGGGATTGGCCCGCACCATCAACTTCCTCCTTAGCGAATCAACCGCGTTCGAAGAACGGTTGGCCTGCGTTGCCGTCTTATACTTCCAAACAGTCGAGCGGTAGCGTGGATTATGCCCACCGAAGCGTTTGCCAATCGTGTCCCATGAGTAAGCACGACGAAGATCGTGGGGGAAGCCCACTCTACGCGATTGGATTGAACCCTACCGCCAGCCGCGATACCGATTTGGCAGCGATGCCTGCGGAATCGCCGGGGTTTGCGGACCGCTGAGCGACGGGAGGGTGCCGCCGGGCGGGACGAAGCTCGGGTCGGCCATGTCGACGAACCGGTAGCTCGCCAGTTGCTGCCGCGGCAGTTCGTAGAGCGTCTGTCCCTCCAGCGGCGGCTGGTTGATGGCCCACTGGTTCACGTCGAGCTGAAATTTCAGGCCTCCCTGCGGAATGCTGACGTCGATCCGTTTGGGGAGCGAGACTCCATCGAGCTTGTAGTATTCGTGTTGGGAATTGCGGGCCGAGGCGATGAGCTGGCCCGCCGGGTCGTACAGGTGCTGTTCGAGAATCCAGCCGTGTTTGGCGTCGAACTGGATCAGCCGGGTGAATTGGCCCGCGGAGGCCTGCATCGTCGTTCGCAACTGCACGCGCCCGTCGCCGGCCTGCGTCGGTCCCTCGATCACGCCGCTGGGATCGATCTCGACGACGCCGAGCGCCTCGATCAGCCAGGTCGGCTCGATGGGAAGCATCTGCCGGGCCCGGCTGCCAGCAAATGCATCGTGGCGGGCGTAGTAGACATCGGGCCCGTCGGGAGCCCGCGCCGCCCAGAACCAAAACAGCTCGTCATTGCTTCCCATGTCGAGCTCGGGGCCGAGGAGGCTCGTTCCTGCGCGAAAGCGGAAGTTCTTGGGGCGAGTGAGGGCAATCTCGGCTCCAATGGCCGGCGCGCCGGGGACCGACACACTGGCTCCCTGCGTCTGCAGCGATTGCACCCGGCTGCTGCTGGCGTTGATAGCGGCCACCGCTTCTTCGCGGGTGGGCAACTGGCTGAACAGGATTGGCGGCGGCTCGCTCGTATGGCGCGTGAACCATTCGTTCCAGCGGCAGCCTCCACCGGCTCCGACCAGGAGCAGGCTGACGAGCAGCAGCGAAGTTCGCGCGGACAGTGGCACGGCTGGCGCCTTACGAGGTTGGTGGCGGGTCCGCGGGAATCGCGGGGGGAGTAATCGATGTGGGGGCAACGCCCGGAACGCCCCCGGTTTGCAGCAGTTCGGACAGTTGTTCTTGAATGGCGGCGGCCCGCTCGGGAGTTGGGAGCGCTTCGGGCACTCGGTACTCGGTTTCGTTTCGCGGGCAGAAGATCACGAGCTGCTCGCGCCCCGTCTCGTCCTTCTCGGTCCGCTCGACGCGAGCAATCCGGCGGCGAACCAGAAGCAGCGCGAGCACATAACGAGCATCTTCGGCCGACGGATCGGCGAGCAGCCGCTCGAAATAGTCGAGCATCACCTCGTTGGGAGCCCACTGCGGCCGGCCGGCGCTCGGATCGACGACGGTCGATTTCCACCAGCCGAGACAATCTTCCGGGGGGCCCTGCCAGGCGGCCGCGCTATAGTCGCGGCGGACTACCTGGCCCCCTTCCGAGAGCAGCACGGAGTAGCACTCTTCGCCCCCCGCCAGCTCGCGCTCGGTCACCGAGCATTTGCGCGAACAGCGTTGAATCTCGAAGTCGATCATGGCCCGTAGGTTGGCAGTGTGCGATTTGGCGCTCGGGGCGCGGGCGGCGGAGTTTACGCAGTTTCCCGCTTGGGCTCAATTGCAGTGGGAACCGCCCATTTTGACAAGCCGCGATGGAGACTGCGGGCCCTGCCGGTGGAACGCCCCCGGGAATTGCTTTCCCGAGGGGCAATCGCCACGATGCTGCTTGGATCTGCCTTCCTGCTGCCAATCCACCCACCCTGGCGACCGCGCATGCGATTCTTCTCGCTCTCAGCACGCATTATCGTTTCACTCGCTGTCATGTCGCTGCTAGCAGCACCGGCCCTCACCCAAGACGCGCCGGCAGGCTTTGAGCAGCGGGCGATTCTGCCGCAGCCCTTTGAGCCCGAGCCGTTTCGGGCGGTGAAGATTCCGGCGTGGCTCGAGGCGACGACCGGCGTGGGGTACACCCTCTCGGGCCAATCGACCGAGGGCCGTCAGAAGGCGGTCGAACTCGGAGTCACGATCAGCGAACTCGGCTTTGTCGATCCGTTCTATGCCTACTACGACAGCAAACTGCTGAAGCGCCGCAGTCCGCACGTGCCGCTGGCCCGGATCGACGCGGAAGTCGCCGAGTACCAGCGACTGGGAATTCGCATCCTCGGCGTCTACCCACCCTGCTTGCAGGGCGAAGTGTATGCCGACCATCCCGAGTGGCGGCGGATCGCCACGAACACGACGGAGATCCCGCAGGTCGACCTCGAGCAACACCCTTACGGCGGCATGCTGTGCCTGCTCGGTCCCTACGGCGACTTCATGATCGAGGTGCTCGCCGAAATCAGCGAGAAGTACCCGGTCGACGCCTTTAGCTTCGACGGCCTGCACTACGGCGGCGTCTGCTACTGCGAGCACTGCCGCACGGCCTTTCGCCGCGAGACCAGCAAGGAGATTCCCGACGTCAATCTCGAGGACCCGGCGTTTCGCCGTTATCAGCACTGGGCGGATCGGCGGATGGAGCAGCTCGTCGTACGGATGCAGCGCAGGCTCAAAGGAATTCGTCCCGAGATGGCCCTCGTCACTTGGACGACGAACGCCGGCCGGTTCGGCCACTTTCGCGACATCCCGCGGAATATGCCGGCGCGGATGAACCTGCTGCTCGATGCGCCCGACCAGGAATTCTGGCTCGACGAGACGAATCGTGGAGCAACCGTCGTACCGGCGTTTGCAAACGCGTACATCTGGGCCTGCACGAACCATCGCGTGGCGTTCAGCGAGCCGTACCTCATGTCGCATGGCAACCCCTACGGCAAGGACAGCTTTCCTGGGCACGAAGTGCTGCGGCGGATGCTCCTGGCCGCGACGCACGGCGCGGGACCGAGCCTCGCAGTCGGGCAGCCGGACTTTCTGCAGCCTGCCGCTCACGACGCCCTGGCGGAAGTCAAACGCCGCAAACCGTGGCTCACACACAAGCGTCCCGAGCTGTGGGGCGCCATGGTCATGTCGGACAACACCCGCGTCCTCTACGGCCGCGGCAGCGGGCAGGTCGAAGAGCGGTATCTGGCGCATGTCTTGGGAACGTTTCGCACAGTCCTTGAAGAGCATCTGCCGGTCACGACCATTTGCGACTGGAATTTGACCGACGAGGATCTGGCGCCGTTTAAGGTGCTGATCTTGCCGAACACCGCCAGCCTGAGCGACGCGCAGGTCGAATCAATCCGCCGCTTTGTCGCCGCCGGGGGCGGGCTTGTCGCATCGCTCGATACGTCGCTCTGCAATGAGTTCGGCGATTCGCGAGGCGACTTGGCCCTGGCCGATGTCTTCGGCGTGCGGCATGGCGGCATCGTGTCGGCTGCGCTGGCCGTGGGCAGCGACCCAGCCGCAAAGGCCGAGCTCGACATCAACTTTGCCCGCAATCTCGATCCGTCGTATTGGGAAAAACGGAAGAGCGTGTTCGATGTTCGTTTGCCGCCTGATAGTCCGCTGGCCAGCGTGGCCTTGGCGAAACTCGTTGGCCGCGATCCGGTGACGTTCAAAGGTCCTGCGGTGCGGGCCCAGATCATCAAAGACGCGATCGCCGCCGCGACGTTCTGGCCGAAGGGAACGAGCGAAACGGATCGCACGGCCCCGGCGATTGTCACGCACACCTTCGGCAATGGGCGCGTGGTGTACTTCGCGGCCGGACTCGACGCCGCGTACTACAGCTATGCGTATCCCTACCAGCGGGAGATCCTGGCCAGCGCCATCCGCTGGGCTGCGGCGGAGCCGCAGCCTGTCGAGGTGACGGCGCCCATGTGCGTGCAAGCGACGGTGTTCCGCCAAACCCGGGAAGGGCAGGAGCGGCTGCTCGTCCACCTGTTCAACAATGTCAATACGACGGCTTTTCACGGACTGCCGGCCGAGGATGTACCGCTGCGCGAGGAAACGCTGCCGATTCACGACATTGCAATTGACCTGCACGGCTACAGCATTCGCCGCGTGCACCAGGAGCCCGAAGGCCGGGAACTGGCTGTCGAGCAGTCAGAGGGTATGGCCAGGGTCCGCGTCCCACGACTCGACGTCCACACGATCGTCGTCGTCGAGCTCGAATCAAACTAAGAAGCCCTAACACAACTATCTGCCAACGGCCATTTCTCCGGGGAAATCGCCGTTCTGTTTTTGTCTCTAAGGCTCAACACCGCCTTCGCCATCCTCGGCCTTCGCTCGATTCGCGTCCGCCAGCCATTTGCCCCGCAGGCGGTTGCCGTGGCGCTGCGGCGAATCGTCCGCTTCGTAGAGGGCAACAGCCTTCTCGGTCTCGCCCAGTGCTTCGTAGCAGCGGGCCAGATTGTAGCGCGCTCCGGGCAACCAGGGGCTGGGAAGCGGAGCGCCAACGACGCGCTCGTCGAGCCATTCAATGGCCGTGGTGTACTTCGCGTCGTCAAAGAATGTAAGCGCGAGCCAATAGGTCGCATGCTCCTTGATTCGCTGAAAGCGGATGACGATCGTCTCCAGCACTTCCTTGCGCTCGTCCTCTTTCTCGGGTAAAGGCTGATAGAAGCCCATCGCCTGGCGAAATTGCTCATTCGTGTAAATCAGCTCGCGCTGGTTATCGGCGAGCCGGGAATCGAGGTACAACCGGCGCGCTCCGGGCAGCCGATCCCGGTCCTCAAATTCACCTTGCAGGTGGAGATTGCGAGCGCGAAGCAGTGGCGCCTCGGGGATCGTAAAGATTTCTTCTTCGCGCACGAACTCCAGTCGAGCCGCGGCATCCATCGTCAGCTGTCGTCCCGTTTGGTACAGAATCGCCTCAAACGGCACGCGCCACAGGCTCACCGTGGCAATCCCCTTCACTTTGCGAAGCTCCGGCTCGAGTTTGCTCGGCGATGTCGCGAGCACGATCCGCTCTGCGGGAGGAAACGCCTCTTCGAGGAGTTGCATCCGCCGCGAGAGTCCCTCCGGCTGGCACTCGAGCAAGGCCACGAGGTTCTTGAGCGATTCACGAGTCTGTCCGTATGGGGCATCTGGCAGGTTGAGTTGCGCGAGGACTGCGTCGTCGGCCAGGACCTGCGACAGCGTCGCAATCCCCTTGGCTTCTGGTCCGGGAATTGGCAGTCCCAATGCCGGATCGAAGAGATAGAGCTCCCCGCGCAGAAGAACTCCGGCAACCCAAGGCCGCGGGGTGCTCGCAGCTTTATCATCGATGCGGCCCAGCATGACGGCGTCGATGCCCAGTTGTCGGCAGAGCAGGACGAACAACCGGCCGCGCTCGTGCGCGTCGCCTCGTCCCTGCAGCAAAATTTGGAGCGGCGTGTGTCCATATCCCGGGCCCAGCTTCCCTTCCATGGCGGCAACGATCGGACTTACCTGTCCACCGACGCTGGCGGCCGGCTCCGGCGGCACGGGCGGGAGCGGATCGAGCTGGATATTGCGAATTGTCCAATCGAAAACCCGTTCCGCCGCCGCGAGTTGCTCCGCTTCGTGCAGGCCCAGACTCGATTCGAGTTCTTTGAACCACGGAGACAGGCTGGCCGGCGAAGGGTCCCGCCGGGCTCGATCCGCCACATCGTGCAGCCACTGCGACTCCTGCAAATAGCGGAGATCCATTTGCAGCGGCGCGAGCCGCTCGTACATTTCGACCAGCGAACCGGGCTGGTTGGTGGGATCGGAAAAGAGCTGAGACGGATTGTCTTGCTTGAATTCGACCGAAGCGAGCTGGCGGAGGCCGGTCGTCACGCGCAGCGCCGCCGGCAAGCGCTCGACCATTGGGTCGGGCTTCCAGTCGGACGCGAGCCCCTTGCCGCCGTCCATCCACTGATTGAGGTAAAAGATCGTCCGGGTCGCCTCCCGGCTGTCTCCTTGCATGGCCATCCGCCGCAGCGAGGCGAGGGCCTGATTCAGGTCTTCGCTGCTGGCCACGCGCGTGGGCGTTGGGGGCGATTGCGGCACGTTCGTCGTTTGGGGTGCGCAACCAACGAGCCCGACGGCCAGTCCGGCAGCCAGCAACAACGTGGCGAAAAAACGACAACTCACGAGAAACTCTCCACCGCCGCGCGCAATGCCAGCAGACGGGTTAAGACCGCGGGAAAATCAGCCAGTCGCAGGATATTGGGCCCGTCGCTCGGCGACTCGTCTGGCTCGGGATGCACTTCAAAAAAGAGGCCGTCGACGCCGATCGCCACGGCCGCCCGAGCCAGCGGCTCGACCATCGCCCGATTGCCGCCGGTCGCCGAGCCGAGTCCGCCCGGTTCTTGCACACTATGTGTCGCGTCGAACACGACCGGCGCTCCTAGCGAACGCATCTGTGGAAGGGCCCGCATGTCGTTGACCAGGCGGCCGTAACCGAAGAACGTTCCCCGCTCGCAGAGAAGCACATTGCGGCAGCCGCCGGCGTTGAGCTTGGCCAGTACATTCTGCATGTCCCAGGGGGCCATGAATTGCCCCTTCTTCACGTTCACGGCCCGCCCGGTGGCGGCCGCTGCCAACAGCAAGTCGGTCTGCCGCGCGAGGAACGCGGGAATCTGCAACAGATCGCAAACTTCGCCCACGGGCGCGGCCTGCGGCGATTCGTGGATGTCGGTGGTGACGGGGAGTCCCGTCTCGGCTTTGACTTGGGCGAGCACCGCCAGCCCCGCCTCGAGCCCCGCACCGCGAAAGGCCGAGCCGCTGGTGCGATTGGCTTTGTCGAACGAGGCCTTGAAGACCAGTTGCACCGGCAACGTGGCTGTCATCTGCTTGAGCTCGCGGGCGATCGACAGCGTGAGCGCTTCGCTCTCGATCACACAGGGCCCGGCGATGACCAGCAGCGGCTGTCCCCGTCCGCAGCGATGCGGGCCGATCTGAGCCGGGTCGTTGGTGGCGGCGTTGCTCGGCGCGCGACTGCGAAATCGATTCGGTCGTGAATCCCAGTTTCTCGGCCCACCCCTGCGATGCGATCAGCCGGAGGCGGCCGGGGAGGACGCGAATGTCGACCGGCAAATCTCCCCCAGGGTCGCCATCGAGCTGCAGCGGGGCTAGAGCCGCCGATTCGATCCGCAGCCGAGCCGTTTGGACGCGCACAAAGTCGGACATTCCTTCGTGCTGCCCAAGCATCACGCCCCCCAAGTACAAGAGCCCATTCCAGAGCGAGCCCGCCTTGAACGTACAGACATCGAGCAGCCCGTCGGTACCCGAAGCGCCGGGTGCGAACCGCAAACCGCCCGCATATCGCGGCAGGTTGACGACAAAGACCCAGCGAGCGACGAGCGATTCGGTAAGCTCGCCGGCATCTCCCGCTTCAGCCGGCGCGTACTGCACCCGCAGTTCCGGATAGTTGTACTTACGTATCGCATCGAGAATCGGTTTGGCGTACGACAAATGATGAATATTGCCGGTCCGGCGGCGATGCAGCCGGCGAACCACTTCGGCGTCGAAGCCGCAGCCGGCCATCAGTATAAACAGGCGATCACCCGCAGCTCCCGCATCGAGGGGGACCGAACATCCCGCTGCGATCAATTGGGCGAGCCGCCGCGGATCGGCAGACAGCTCCAAATACTTGGCAAGCAGGTTCTCGGTTCCGAGCGGCAGGACGGCAATCGGCACTCCCGGGGGGATCGAGTTGGCGATCAGGCTGACGGTCCCGTCTCCCCCTGCGGCGACGACGGCCCGCAGTTTGCCGCTCGACTGCCGCTCGGCGGACAAATCACGCAGTTCCGCCAGATCGGCGACGACAATTCCCTCGAGCCCGACCGCTTTCAGTTCCCGCGACAGTTCGTCGGCCACGCCCTGCCGATTCTGCCCCCCTGCGCGCGGGTTCACCGAGATCAGTACGACATCGGCTTCCTCGGGAATCGGCAGGATCGCGGGCATACTGCCTTATCGTAGGTCAACCTCGCGGGGTTCGGCAGAGGATGTCCCGAGTCGCTCGGCCAGCTTCTCGACCACGAGCGACCCGATATTGAGCGACGAAGTCGCGGCCGGCGACGGGGCATTGAGGACATGCACGATCCGCTCGTCGGCATGAATCACGAAATCGTCGACCATGGTGCCATCAGGAGCGATCGACTGAGCGCGGACGCCGGCCCGGGCCGGGACGAGGTACTCGCTCCGAATCGCCGGAATCAGGCGGGCCAGAGCCGCGACAAACGCACCCTTGCTCCAGGATCGCCACATCTCGCCCGCGCCGACGGGCCAGTACTTCCAGGCGAGCTTGCGAAATCCGCGAAACGACAAGGTCTCGCACAAATCGGCGAAGTTGATATCGGTCTTCTTGTAACCCTCGCGAGCGAATGCCAAGACGGCATTCGGACCGCACTCGACGCCCCCCTCGATCATCCGCGTGAAGTGGACGCCTAAAAAGGGAAAGCTCGGATCGGGCACCGGATAAATCAGGTTGCGGCAGAGGTGCTGCGCTTCGGGCACCAGTTCGTAGTATTCACCGCGAAACGGCACAATCTGCGAATCGATCTTGTGCCCCGCCAGCCGAGCTACTCGATCGCTGAAGAGTCCGCAGCAACTCACGGCGTAGTCGGCGACGACGTCGCCTGCGGTCGTCGCGATTTGGACTTCGCGGGCGGACTGTGAAAGGGCGGTAATCCGCGCGCCCGTCCGGACCTCACCGCCGCGCGCCATGACCAACTCGGCCAGTTTCAGCGCCACCGCCCGATAGTTGACAATCCCCGCCTCGGGAACGTGAATCGCCGCGACGCCGGCCGTGTGTGGTTCGAGCTCGCGCAATCGCTCGGGGCCGATCCGTTCGCAGCGAATCCCGTTGGCGAGGCCCCGCTCCAGGATTTTTTCGAGCGCCGGCACCTCCTTCGGGTCGACTGCGACGATCACCTTGCCGCAGATGTCGAACGGCAGGCCGTGCTCGGCACAGAACGCTTCCATCGCCCGCTTGCCGGTCCGGCAGTTAATCGCGCGCAGCGACCCGGGCCGGTAGTAGATCCCCGAGTGGAGCACGCCCGAGTTGTGCCCCGTCTGGTGCGTGCCAACCGCCGACTCCTTTTCGAGGACGATCGTCCGCAAGTCCGGGTAGCGCTCGCTCAGGCGATACGCCGTGGCCAGACCGACGATTCCTCCTCCTAATATGGCGACTTGGTAGCGGCTCATGGTGTGTATTTCGCATCGGCGCCATCAGGATTCAGGCCGCGGCGCATCCACCAGTCTACAAAACCGGCTGCCAAGCCCGACAACACAACAAACATTGTCCAGCCCGTCGGCGCGGCGACCTTCCAGGCTTCCTGAGAATACAAATACTGCAGGGCCGAGACGACCATCGCGCAGCTGCTGAGCGCGAAGACCACCGGCGTCAGCGGATAGAGCGGCACGCGGTAGGGTAAGTCCGTGGATCGCTGCCGCTGCCGGAGCACGATCAGCCCCATCGCCACGAGCGCGATAAAGCCCCAGTAAAACGGCGTCGTGTAGGCCACCACGAGGTCGAAGCTGCGCGGCATGCCGCCAAACGCAGCCACCAGAGCCAGCGTGGCGATTCCCTGGGCCAAGAGTGCCCGCAGCGGCACACCGCGAGAATCCTGCCACTTACCCAGCCAGCGGAAACCGGGATGGTGTGTTCCCAAGGCGTAATAGACCCGCGCTCCGGTAAAGATCGTCCCGTTGATCGCCCCCAGACACGACACAATTACCAGCACGCTGATCGCCGTCCCGCCCCAGTGGCCCACGCTCTGCGAGACGACCTCGGCCGCTACCGCGGAGGAATTCGCGAGGCCGCCGACGCCGAGCGCGTAGAGGAACGCGGCCGTCACGGCCAGATAGATCGTCATCACGGAGAGCGTTCCCAGGACGAGCGCCCGCGAGATGTTCCGCTCTGGACTGCGTACTTCCGCCGCCACGAACGACATATCGGCCCAGCCGCCGTAGGCAAACATCACGAACACCAGGGCCAGCGACAGCGACTGAAATCCGGCCGCGGGGATCGGGACCGGGCTGCTGGCCGGCGGTCCGAGTAGCGCCGCGACAACAATTCCGCCTAGTCCCAGCACTTTGGCCGCGGTCAATAGATTCTGCGTCCAGCGCCCCGCTTCGAGACCAATCGCGTTGGTGGCCGTCAACAGAGCGATCACCGCCAAGGCAATCCCCAGATTCACTCGGGCTATTTGCTCGGTAGCGGCCCCCGGAAACACGAGCGGCTGGGCATAGGTCGCCAGCACGAAGGCAATCGCCCCAACGTTCCCGGGACGCACAATCCAAAACTCTACCCAGGCAAACGCAAAGCCCAGCGGCTTGCCAAATGCTTCGGAAAGAAAAACATACGTGCCGCCGGCCCGCGGAAAGCGAGTCGCCAGTTCCGCGTAGCACATCGCTCCCATAAGCGCCAGCAAACCGCCGATCACCCACACCCCCAAGACCGCCGCCGTCATGAACCAATCGGGCGTGAAGGTCTCGGAGAGCGGGCCCGCGCCGCTGCCCCGCGACCACCACGCGGCTGTCCGCGCCGCGCCGGCCGCAATGTCGGGCGAGGCGCGATAGATCGCCGAGCCGATGATGATCCCGACAATGATCGACGTGCTGTCGAGCAGCGACAGCCGGCGGCGCGACGGATCGTCCTCAATAGTCGGCGCCGGTTTCTCCGGTGCAGAAGTCGGCGGCGTGAAACCTGGCGCCTCATAAGGATTCGTCGTCATAGCGCCAGTGCCAGTTGTCTCATCGTGCGAGAAGAACTACGCCGACGCCAGCGATCGTGCCGCGGAGTCCCGCTGGCTCGCGGCTGGCCCCCGCGGACCCGCATCCCGCACTTCGGCCGTCGCCTGATCGGCGTAGTTGGCGAAGTTGGCTTGAAACAGCTTCGCCAGGTGCTGCGCCTGCGCATCGTAGGCGACTGGCTTCGACCAGGTGCTCCGCGGCTGAAGCACCGTCTCGGGAACGCCTGGGCAAGCATTGGGGATCGACAGCCCAAACACCGGCTCAGTCTCGGTAGGCACTTTCGCCAATTCGCCGCTGTGGATGGCGTCGATGATTGCCCGCGTATAGGCCAGCTTGATCCGGCTGCCGCTACCGTGGGCGCCGCCGGTCCAGCCGGTGTTGATCAGCCAGGCGTCGGCCGCGTGCTGTTGCATCTTATCGGCCAGCATCTGGGCGTATTTCATCGGATGCCACACCAGGAACGCCGCTCCATAACAGGCCGAAAACGTCGCCTCGGGGTCTTTCACGCCCACTTCGGTTCCCGCGACCTTGGCCGTATAGCCGCTGATGAAGTGATACATCGCCTGGGCGGGCGTCAGCTTGGCGACGGGAGGCAAAACACCAAACGCGTCGCAGGTGAGCAGGATGATATTCCGCGGCTGTCCGCCGAGGCACGGAATCTTCGCGTTGTCGATGTAGTCGATGGGATAGCTGGCCCGCGTATTCTCCGTCAGCCGATTGTCGGCATAGTCGACCCGGCGGTTCTGGGAGTCGATGACCACGTTTTCGAGCACCGTGCCGAACCGAATGGCCTGCCAGATCTCCGGCTCTTTCTCCGCGGCGAGGCCAATGCACTTCGCGTAGCAGCCCCCCTCGATATTAAACACGCCGCGGTCGGTCCAGCAGTGTTCGTCGTCGCCGATGAGTTGCCGTCGCGGATCGGCCGAGAGGGTCGTCTTGCCGGTACCCGAGAGGCCGAAGAAGAGCGAGACGTCGCCTGACGTCCCTTCATTGGCCGAGCAATGCATGGACAGGACACCCCGTTTGGGCATCAGGTAATGCATCACCGTGAAAATGCCCTTCTTCATTTCTCCGGCGTATTCGGTCCCCAAGATCACGAGTTCCCGATGCTCAAAGCTGAGCGTGACCGAGGTATCGCTGGTGACTCCTTCCACCTCCGGATCGGCGGGAAAGGAACCGGCGTTGTAGATCGTGTAGTCAGGTGTGCCGAAGTCGGCCAGTTCCTCGGCGGTCGGCCGGATCAGCATGTTGTACATGAACAGGGCATGGTACGGCCGCGAACAAACTACCCGGACCTTCAGCCGATGCTCCGGATCCCAGCCGGCAAAGCCATCAATCACATACAGCCGCGGCGAGCGCGAAAGATAGTCGACTGCCCGCTTGCGATTGATCCGGTAAGACTGCGGCGAGAGGGGCATATTGACCGGTCCCCACCAGACGTCGCCGCGTACTTCCTCGCTCTCGACGATCCGCTTGTCTTTGGGGCTGCGGCCCGTTTTCGCGCCGCTCTTGGCATTGATCGCGCCGCTGTCGGCGATCATTCCCTCGTCGAAATGAATCGCGTCTTCATACAGCAGGGCCGGCGGCGGATTCCGCAAGACATTCGAAGCAAAGATGCCGTGCTCGAGCAGTTCAATCCGATGTTCCGCCATGCCGCGCAAACCTCCCTGAGAAATGCTAAGGCCGGGAAGCCCGCTCTGGTCGGCCGCCGACCGCTTCCGTGTAGGTGCCGGGCGTGTGGCTTCGCCGGGAATTGCCACATTCGCAAGCACCTACGGAATCGTAACCCGATCGCCGCTTGTCGGAAAGATGAGCCGCTCGCCCAGCCGATTTGGCTCCAGCAACGCTAAGCCATTGCGGACCAGTGACTTACGTATTGTCACAAGTTCCGATCCGCGTGCCCCAGGATCGCGACATCCATAGCGCCGCGAGCAGCAAGTTGCCATCCCCCGGGATTTTCTCCCGCCAATCGCGACAGATCCCCGCTCCCCGGCGCATACTCCAGGCGAATAACCAACGTGGCCGGCCAGGACAAACCGAATTTGGCATAAGCGGCGGCCGATGAATCAAACCGACGAACAACTGGCCCGCGGCCTCGCCGCCGGATCGATTGACGCGTGGCACGCGCTGTACGACACCCATGCCGAGGCGGTCTGGAACAGCGTCGCCCGGCGGGTCGGTCCGCACGCGGCTGTCGTCGCCGACATCGTCCAAGAGACGTTCCTGCTGGCGGCTCGCTCCGCCCGCTCGTTCGATCCGACGCGCGGCACGGCGCTCCATTGGCTGCGGGGGATCGCCCGGACGCAGACGGCGCTCCACTTTCGCCGCCGACAGACGCGGCCCGAAGCGGCCGGCGACGATTTTCCCATACTTTCGCGAGAAACAGCCGCCGATCCGCTGGCCGAAGCGGAGACAGCCGCGGCAGTCCGGCAGGTGCTAGGCACCCTCCCGGCTGATTACGAATCACTGCTGGTCGGCAAGTACCTCGATGGCCTGACGCTCGACGAACTGGCTCAGGCCGCCGGCAGCACGGCCGAAGCAACCAGTTCGAAACTGGCCCGCGCCCGTCGGGCGTTCCGCGAGGCCTTTTACAAGCTAACGGGCGATGCCCCCTGCGCCCCAAAGGG
>JALORD010000252.1 GCA_025459145.1 Pirellulaceae bacterium
GAGCCAGTTCGTAAAACAGTACGGATTGTGGTCGCGTCCCTTGCCCCCCTGCGAGCTGGGCATCCGGCCGAATTCGGTCGTCCAGAGAATGATCGTGTCCTCGAGCAGGCCCCGCTGCTTGAGATCCTGAATCAACGCGGAGGCACCGCGAGCCATTCCCGCGGCGAGCGGACCGTGATCGCGGAGCACATCTTCGTGCGAATCCCAGTTGCGCCGCGGAAAGCCATTGTCGTTGCCCGACCAGATCTGCACGAAGCGGACGCCCCGCTCGAGCAGCCGGCGAGCGACGAGACACTTCCGCGAGAAGTGAATCGTCTCTTCCGGCGCATTGATTTCTGGGCCGAATGCCGCCGGAATGTGATCGAGGCCGTACAGCTTGAGGATATGTGCGGGTTCTTCCGAAAGGTCGAGGGCCTCGGGCGCGGCGAGTTGCATTTTGGCGGCCAGTTCGTAGCTACGGATGCGGGCTTCCAGCCGGGAGTCGTCGGCCCTCTCGTCCGCATGCTGCCGGTTGAGCTGCGACAGGATCGCATGGGCGGCGGCTTCGCTTGTCGGCGTGATAAAGTCGCCCGACTTGTGCGGGAACAGATCGGCGATTGGCGTTTCGCTGCCGGGATAGATCACGGTGCCGCTGTGCTGCGCCGGGAGAAACGCTGCATCCCAATTCTTCGTGCCGTTGCTGGCCAGGCCTCGGTGATCGGGCAGCACGACAAACGTCGGCAGGTTGTCGTTCAGGCTCCCCAGGCCGTAGCTGACCCACGAGCCCATCCCGGGAAAACCGGGGAGCTGAAAGCCGGTCGCTTGCAGGAGTGTGGCTTGGCTGTGGACGCCCGTCTTGCCGACGACATTGTGCACAAACGCCAGCTCATCGGCGACTTTGCCGAGTTCCGCCACGGGCTCTCCGAGCAACTTGCCGCAGTTCCCATACGGCTGAAACGCCCACAGCGGCTTGAGCCACGGCCCTAATCCGTTCTGAAACGCCTCAACCGGCTCGCCAAAATCGCTCGGCTGTCCGTGGCGCTTCACGAGTTCCGGCTTGAAATCGAATAGGTCAATGTGGCTGGCGGCCCCCGCCATAAAGAGCTGGATGACGCGTTTGGCGCGGGGCGGGTGGTGGCGGGTGGTGGGAGATCGGAGATCAGAAGTCGGAGCGGCGGCAGTGGCGTCGTCGCCCAGCAATGCGGCCAGGGCGAGAGCGCCGAAGCCTTGGCCAACGTTCTGCAATAATTCGCGACGTGACAACATAGGACCATTCCTCAATCGACAAACGCGAATTCATTCAGATTCAGCACCAGCCGGCAGGCATTCGGTAGTCCGTGCTGCCGCGTGAAATCCGCCAGCGCCGCTTGTTCGTCCGCCGAAGGGTCGCGACCGAGTGCCTGACGGAGTGCAAGTAAAACCTGCTCGTCCACATTCTTCGTTTCGCCGGAGATTCGCTCCGCCCAGTGCCGACTCATCGTCACCATGAATCCGTTGTTGAGCGTGGCCAGGGCCTGCAGGGCTGAGAGCGATTCGTTCCGCTTGTCCACCCGCTGCGAGGGATCTGCGCAGTCGAGCGTCGTCATGAAGGGCTGCGGCTGTGAGCGGACGATGAACCGGTAGATGCTGCGGCGGTGAGACTTGGGGTCGTCATAATCGTGCAGGTGGTACTGGTAGTGCGGCGAGTGCTCGGGGTGTTCGATCACAAAGTCCTGAAAGCTCGGACCTCCCATCGTCTGGTCAAGTTTGCCGGCGACCGCCAGCACCGCATCGCGCAGCGCCTCGGCCTCCAGCCGGCGGCGATTGGCCCGCCAGAGGTAGCGGTTGTCGGCGTCGATGGACGAGGGGCTAAGGACGTGGGGCTCGAGGCTAGGGCCAGCAGAAGCCTGCCGATACGTGTGGCTCATCACGATTAACTTATGCAGGCGCTTGAGCGACTGGCCACCATCGCGCAGTTCGACCGCCAGCCAATCGAGCAGTTCCGGATGCGTCGGCATTTCCCCCATCCGGCCAAAGTCGTTCGGCGTGTCGACAAGTCCCCGGCCCAGGTGGTACTGCCAAACTCGATTTGCGATGCTCCGCCAAGCGAGCGGGTTTCGTGAGTCGCTGATCCAGCGGGCCAGTGCCGCCCGCCGACCACCATCGCTGGCCAGATCGTTGCCTTCGCCAAACGGTAGCGGCAGGCAAGCGAGCGCTCCCGGCTCGACTGCTTCACCCGGCTGGGTCACACTGCCCCGCGCGAGCAGATGAATGGGCCGCGGCACGCCGCCCGTCCCAGCGAAATTGCCGCTGCCGCGGAACGAAGTGCCGGCATAGATTGCCTGCTGGGCCGGCAGCGACTTGAGCTTCGATTCCACGTTCGCGATGGCGACAGTAACGCTCGTCAGCACTTGGCGAGTGCTCATGTCGAGCGCGCGATCAACAAGTGCGTCGCGCTCTTTCTGCACCTGGGCGATTTTGTCCGCGGCGCCGCTCGCCCGCCCAAAGTAGTAGCCGTCGACAAGATTCGCCCGCTGCCAGCGGACCGGGGCCTCGATCGAGTCGAGCGACGCAACCGGTGTCCCCGCCGCCAGATTCTCGCCGGCGGCATTCAGAACCGAAAGTTCGGCCAGGGCGAAGATGAAATCGGTCGGCAGCCGCGGAGCGAGCTTCGTTGCCGTCACGCGGACGTAGCGGGCCGTCACATCGAGTGAATCGATCTGCTGCGGTGCGACGCCCGGATTCGGTATGTCCCTGTCCGTGCGATCGATGAGCACTTGCACGCCGTCGCGAAACTCGGCGTTGTCACACGCCTCGATCTTGTACCGCAGCGGAAAGCCGAATCCCGCGCCAATATTGTTGAAGTCATCGTGACACGCCACGAGTTCGAGGCGGGCGATCCGCCGCGGCTGTCCGAGATCGACCTGCACCCATTTGACTGCGTCCTGGCGGGTTTCAATCGCGCTGTGATAGCCGAACTCGGGCCGCTCCTGGCCAGTGGCGGCGGCCGCTTTCGTCAAATCAGCCAGTCGCCGGTCGAGGGCTGCGAGCGCTTCGCCGCCGCGCTCGCTCACGAGCTTTTCGATTTGCGTTCGCTCGACGTTTAGCCGGGCTAGCTCAGCCGTCAATTCGCTGCGCCGCCGGGCAATCGCCGGATGGCGATCGTACGGCTTATCGTGGCGATCGAGGGCGGCAAACACGGCCTGAAACTGGTAATACTCGCGCTGCGTGACCGGATCGAACTTGTGATTGTGGCACTGGGCACAGCCGACCGTCAGACTCAGAAACGTGCCGGTCGTGTTCTGCACCATGTCGTCGCGGTCGAGATGCCGGGCCACCTTGCCGTCGATCTTCGTTTCGGGGAGCTCGGCGTGGCCGATGAAGTCCCACGGTCCGGCAGCAATGAACCCGAGCGCTTCGATCCCGTCGACAGTGCCGGGATAGAGCACGTCGCCTGCGATCTGCTCGGCGACAAATTGTCCGTACGGCTTGTCGCTGTTGAGCGCTCGGATCACATAGTCGCGGTATGGCCAGGCGTTGGGCCGGGGCTTGTCCTTGTCGTAGCCGTGCGTCTCGCCGAAGTGGACCACGTCGAGCCAGTGCCGGGCCCACCGCTCGCCATAGTGGGGCGAGGCAAGGAGCCGGTCGACTAGCCGTTGATACGCTTGCGGGTCGCTGTCGGCCACGAACGCCTCGATCTCGGCTGGGGTTGGCGGCAGACCGACCAGATCGAAGTGCAGCCGGCGAATGAGCGTCCGCCGATCGGCCTCCGGAGACTGCGGCAGGCCCAGTTCTGTGAGCTTGGCGATGATGAACGCGTCGATGGGATTGTGGATTTGCGCTTTTGGATTTTGGATCTTGGGTACAGCCGGGCGCACGAGCGGCTTTAGCGACCACCAGTTCGTGTCGGCCAGGCTCTTGTCTTCGAGCACGCGCTCGCCGGGCCACGCGGCATCCTCAGCAATCCAAAGCTTGAGTGCGGCAATTTCTTCCGCGGTGAGCGGCGGGCCGTCCTTGGGCATCAGCGGCTTGTCGCCAGTCACATAATCGAGCAGCAGGCTCTCAGCCGGTTTGCCAGGCACAACCAGTTGCCCGCTTTCGCCCCCAGCGAGCAATTCCTTGCGAGAGACCAGCGAGAGCCCACCCTTCTTCCCCGCAGCGTCGTGACAGCTCACACAGCGGCGTTCAAGAATGGCGGTTGCAGCGATAGCTGTATCTGCCGCGTAACATGGTGAGCATGCCCGCGCGGCGAGACCGATGAAAAGCAGCACCAACAACAATCGCATGCGGATCAACCCTCCCACCTCATCATACACGAATCCGTGCCCCGCTCGCCGGTATGCGAAACCTTCGCGCGGAGCGGCGTCGCTTGGTGTTGAAGTGACTCTAGCCGAGGTGTTGGCGCCATGTGTTTCAATAATGAGAGTTCCGGCAACAACGGGACGCTAGATCGCGTTGCAGAAATGGCCCTCGCGAAAGTCGATTGTTTTCCCCCCAGGCAGGTGCGCTTCGCTTCGGTCGACGACAATCGGAATGCCATGTGACTCGCCGATCCAGTCCCTGCCGTCCGCTTCGGCGTAGTCAAACGCAACGAGATACCCCTTACCATCCAGCTCTTCGGGACTAACGCGTACGACGGCGTCGCTCGAGAATTGTCCCGTCGTGTGCCGACGCTTGAGCTCATCGACGGCGGCAAGCGTGAACGTTACGACGTTGCCAACCGAAGTCGTCGTCGGCTGAGTACGCTCACGAAACAATTCCAGTTGCGAACTAATCAGAGGGGCCGTCGTGGCGAGCACCGTGAGCGGAAAGCGATGACTGCACGCCAAGCAGTGCACCTGCTCCGCGACAATCCTCTGTTGCAAAATCGGGATGAAATACACAGGCGGATACTCGTGGGTCCGGATTAGCGCGTACGGCGTCGTATCTGAGCACCGAGGGCAGACGAACTTCCCCTGATCAACGTGACGCTCGACATTACATGTTCCGAAGAGAATCACGGGCTACTCCTACGAGGCAGCGCCCATTGTTCTTCTGCGTCTCCCCGCACGAACCACAGATGCGTGTTCCAACGCGCGTCGTCCATCTGTGGAAAATCGGTTCGCAGGTGGACCCCCCGCGATTCCTCGCGGGCCAGCGCCGCCTGGATCATCACTCGCGACAGCGTGAGCATGTTCTGCAGTTCCCAACCCTCGCGGTCGTCGAACTGTCGGGCCAGCACGTACCGCCGCCAGCCGTCAACCGAATCGAGCGCTTCATGCAGAGCTTCGCCCGTTTTGCGCACGCCGCAGGCCCGCCACATGACCGCTTTGAGCGAATTGCGAATGTCGACGAGATCCAGCGGTTCGGCCGGCGGAGCCACAACCGGGTTTTCTAGCGGATAGACGCGAAAGTCGGACGGTGAGGCGAGCGCTGCCTGCGAGGCCGCCGCACCGGCATGGGCGCCGTATACCAATCCTTCCAGCAGGCTATTGCTGGCCAGGCGATTGGCCCCGTGCAGCCCGCTCGAACTCACCTCGCCAGCGGCCCACAGCCGCGGCACACTCGTGCGTCCTACTAGGTCGACCGTCACGCCGCCGATCATGTAATGGGCTCCTGGCCGCACGGGAATCTTGTCGCGGGTGATGTCGATCCCAAACTGTCGGCAGGCGGCAGCGATGCCGGGAAATCGCTGCCGGACGAAGTCGGCGTCGAGATGCGTCACGTCGAGGTAGACGCACGAGTGCCGCGTCTTCTCCATCTGGCTGACGATCGCCTGCGAGACAATGTCTCGGGGAGCAAGTTCCGCCCGCGGATCGTATTCCGGCATGAAGCGGAAGCCCTCCTTGTCGACCAGTCGCCCCCCTTCGCCGCGGACCGCCTCGGTAATCAGGCTCCGGCTGCCGCCCGCGATGTACAGCACGGTGGGATGAAACTGCACAAATTCCATGTCGCGGAGCTGCGCCCCGGCACGGTAAGCCATCGCGTGGCCATCGCCGGTCGCCACCAGCGGATTAGTCGATTCGCGATAGACCTGCCCACAACCGCCCGTGGCCAGAATCGTCTGCCCGGCCCAGACGAGCATCTTCTCGCCGTGCCGATTGACGACAATCGCCCCGCGGCACTCGCCCTCGTGCGTCAAGAGGTCGAGCGTGAACGTGTCGGCCCAGATACGGACGTTCGGGAGCCGTTCCGTGTGAGCAATCACAGCCCGCATCACTTCCTTGCCGGTCATGTCCCCCAGGGCATGGACGATGCGGCTCTTGCTGTGTCCCCCTTCGCGGCCGAGGACGATCCGCCCCAGGTGCTCGTCGAAGTGCGTTCCCCAGTCCACCAGTTCCTGGATCCGGCCCGGGGCCTCGCGAACCACCATGTCGACGACGGCGGGATCGCAGAGCGTGCCGCCGGCGACGAGCGTATCCTGGACGTGTTCTTCGAACCGATCGTCGGGATCGAGCACGCCGGCGATGCCACCCTGCGCGTAGATGCTGTTCGATTGCTGGATCGCGTCCTTGGTAACCACAAGGACCGAAAGCCGCGGATCGATGGCGATCGCCGCTCGCAAGCCCGCGAGTCCTCCGCCGATGATCAGCACATCGGCAAAAAAGTGGGGCAACTCGCGCGGGGTGAAGGGTACCAAATAGCGAGGCGTGAGCAGCGTCATATTAAGGAATCGCCGGCGGGAGGGCAGGCAGCAGCCGCGAAATGGGCAAATGCCAACCACGCGGCTTCGGCGTAACTATACCATCACGGCGAACGGGCGGCCCCCTTGCGGAACGACTCGAACAGATCGCGATACTTGGGAGGCGGCGCGGTGCGTCCGCCGCTATCGCGGAGGCCGCGCTGGTTATCGCTGGCCGTGCCCCCCGCCCGGCGGCGCAGCGCCGGATCGCGCAGTCCCAGGCTGCGGAGCGCCTCGTCCAGTTCGCGCTGGCCGTCGGCGGTTTCTTCCGCCGATTGCTTCAGCGAATTCCAGCGATTCAAGAACTCCGCGAGGTCCTCTTTCGTCCAGCCCAGACGATCGAGCAGTTCCGGATCGGGATTCTGATCGAGCTCGTTCAACTTTTGCAGGGCTAGCTCGGTCGCCTTGCGGGCATACTCCAGATTCGCTTCATCCGCGGCCGCTGCTTCTCCACCGGCTGAGTCGGGCGGTGTCGAGTCGCCGCCGCCGCCTCCTGCGGGGACGTTGCCTCCAGCTTGTTGACCGCGGCGATCGGAAGGATCGTTTGATCGCCGCGGGGATTGGCCTTTGTCTGGCTTCCTTCGCCCGGGCGATTGCCTGCTTGCCCCGTCCGGCCATTCGACTCTTGGTCGGTTCCGGCGCGCTCGCCCGTTTCGCCCTGACCGCGCTCGCTGGCCTTGCCGGCTCCTTGATCCCCGGCACTGTTGCTGCCAGCGCTGTCGTTGCCGGCCTGCCCCGCCGATTGGCCCGGACCTTTCTTGCCGCCGCCGCTCCGGTCGCCCGATTCACCGCCCGATGAGTCGGATTGTTTCTTGCTGTTGCTCACACCGCTGGGGTCGTTCTGCTCGGTCGCGTCATTGCCACCTTGCTGCTCCTTGGGCCGGTCGCGGTTCTGCTCCTGTCCGGGGCCAGAACCCGATTTGTCCTCGCTCTTGTCGCCCGCGCCCGATTCGCCGTTTTGCCCGGCGCCTCCTTCGCGTTCAGCGGAGGAACCCTCCGGTAGCCTTCCGACATCGGCTGTTCGCGGCCGCTCTTGTCGGGTCCCATTGGCTTTCCACCCGATCCGCCGGTGGTTGATTTTTCGGGCTGCTCGGCGCTTTGGTTTTCGTTGGCAAGCCGACCGGCGCCCTGCTCAGTGTTCTTATCGGTCCCTGGTGGCTTTTCGCCAGATGGAGATGACTCGGACTGGCCCGGCTGCTTCTCACCCTGTTGGCCAGTGGACTCGCCCGATTGTCCGGGCGCTCGGCCGGTCGCCGGATTGCCACCTTCCTGAGAAGGATCTTGCTGCGACTGGCCTGGACCCGGTTGTTGCCCCATGGGTTGCGGACTGCCGGAACCGCGAGCGCCATTGGTTTCGGACTGTGCACCTTGGCCTGCCGTCCCCGGCTCGCCAGCCGGTTCCGCCCCCGCTGGCTGCGGAGCGGACTCGCCTTGCGGCTGGCCCTGCTCGCCACTCTTGCCGCCGGACTGGGCTTCGCGGAGCTTGTCCTGAAGTTCCTGGTACTTCTTCAAAATCTGGTCGATCGCCTGGCCGTCGTGGGCCTTTCCTTGGGGGCCCTCGCCCGTCGCGCCGTCGCCTGACTCGTTGCCAGACTGCTGACCGGCTCCTTCGCCTGGCGTTGCACCGGACGCGTTTTCACCCGCTGCCTGCGGCTGATTGCCGACACCGCCCGGATTTCCTGGCTGTCCACCCTGTTGGCCATCGCCAGTGGGCTGCGAACCCGCCTGACCCTGGCCCGGCTGGTTCTGATTCGTTTGCCCAGGCTGACCCGCTCCGGGCTGATTCTGACCAGGCTGAGTTTGTCCGGGCTGGCTTTGTCCCGGTTGTGATTGACCGGGTGGGCTCTGGCCCGCTTGGCCTCCAGCTTGGCCTTCGGACTGACCTCCTGCTTGCTCACCGGCCATCGGATCACCCTGGCCCGGAGGCTGCTGACCCGAACCGCCTGGATTGCCGCCGGCCGGATTTCCGCCCTGCTCACCGCCAGGCATCGGCTCGGCGTTCATGGGTTGTTCGCTCTTGGGCTGAGCACCCATCGGTTTAGCACCCTGTGGCTGAGCGCCCATCGGGTTTCCATCCTGCGGCCGCGGCTGGCCGGGCATGGGAGGTTGCCCAGGCATCGGCGGCGGGTTGGCACCCTGCGGCGGACGCTGATTGGGATCGGCGTTGGGTTGCTGCGGATTTTGAGGCGCTCGCCGATCGTTGTCCCGCGGACCATTCTCGGGGGGAGGCTGCGCGGCGCGATTGTCCTGATCCTGGTGCTGCGGATTCGGGTTCTGCGCATCCTGGTTCTGGGGATCCCGATTTGGATTCTGGTCCGGCTGCGGGGGCTGCCCGTTGGGGGCTTGCGGCTGCTTCGCCGAGATCACCACCAGCAAATACTCGCGGGTCCGAGCAACATTGGGTTCCGGCTGGCCCGTCAACGCGTTAACCCGATTGTCCTCAGCCTGCGCCAAGTAGGTCAGTTCATCCCCTGCCACGAGGCTATGTTCGCGAGGGCGAAACACATAAGGCACTGTCAACTGAGGCGGCTGTCCAGCGTCGGACGGGATCAAGTCAACGTCGACCCGTTTCTCCCCCGCGGCGCCGCGGAGCAGCATTCGGCTGAGCCCAAAATCGGGATCGACGGCGCGAACCTCCATTGTCAATTCGCCATCTTCGGCCACTTCGACACGGTTCTTGGTTGGCGACAGAATCTGCACCTCAGGCGGCAAATCACGAATCACTTCGAGGCGGTGCAGCGAGGGTTCTTCGTTTTGATGACCTCGCTCGTTGTAAAATCGCACCTGATACGTCTCGTGCCAGGGCGTTTGCCGATCGTCCTTGAGTTCCAAAACCAGCGCGCCCCAAGCTCGTGTTCCCTCGGTTGCCAGACGCACCATCTCGGGCGGCCGGCCGGGAATGTGGGGATCGAGTTCGATCCAGGCCGACTTGATCGGTTGGTTGGCCGCCGCGTGCACGACGACCTTCGTCCCCTCCAGGGCCTGAATATCCCCCTGGCCGGAAACGGTGAGAGGTGCCTTCTTCGTATAAGCGGGATACTGATACTCGAGTCGCTCGACCACGATCGTGGGAGCCGTCACGACGGATAGCTTGTGAGTAACGGTCTCGGAATCGCCCGCAATAATGCGGTAGGTCACGTCCTGCTGCATCCCCGCCAGCCCGCCGCGGGACATGTCGTCCTGTGCCGGAACTTGGCACTCGAACCGCAGTCCCCCCGGCAGCGGGCTCATACGAATCGGCCGATCGACCGTCTGACCATCCGCCGTGGTCAGGAGGAGCGTGACCGGATCGCCTTCGCGAACTCCCCGGACCTCGGCCGAGACTTCGGCAAAGTCGCCGAAATAGACTTCGGCATCTCCCGGTTTCACATCAACGATAGTGACTCGCGACGGCCGGGCGATCTCGGCCCAGGGGAGGACCACCCGAGCGGCTGTTTGAAACGGATCCTTGGGCGAAAGAATCTTGTACGCGGCGAGAATCGCCATCACGCCGCACAGGATATACCCTG
>JALORD010000023.1 GCA_025459145.1 Pirellulaceae bacterium
AGCTCATCCGACGGCTGCGGCGCAGCGCGCACCGTCCGCAGGACGAGCTTCGCCACATCGGGCGCGAGCCGCTTGCCAGCCAGGGCTTTGGCGAGCGCGGCGGGACCTTCCTTCCGCGAGGCAATCGCACCCACGGCTGCCGCCGGATCGAGGCCCGCCGGTGCAGCAGTCAGCAAATCGACCGTGCCGCTGGCCGCGGCATTCACATCGAGCGAAGCGAGCGCTCCTAATGCCGACAGCCGATCGGCCAGCGGCGTTGCCTCCGCAGCGGCGAGCGTGCGAAGCAGTTCGCGGGCCGGGACATCGCCGTAGGCAGCGACTGCTTCGATCGCCGCCGAACGCGTGGCCGGCGGCGCCTCCTTATGCATCAGCCAGTTGTCGATTTCCGCACGGGCTGCGGCAACCTTCCAGGTACCCGCGGCATGGATCGCCGCCGTGCGGACCGGCTCGCTCTCGGACCTGAAGAGCGTAGCGACGCGATTGAGATCCCCAGCCGGTTGAGTCTTGCGCATTCGGCTCGTTTCGACGAGCGCCGCCAGGAGCGTCGCCTTGCGAGCGTCGGGCATCTTCGAGTCCGGCGCGACGACCAGATTAAAGATTGTGCCGAGTTCCTGCGGCCCGCCCAGCGTCGCGATCAATTCCAGGACGCTGGGAACCCGCTCGGCGGGGAGCTTGTCTTGCTCGAAGAGGGCGACGAGCGGCCGGACGACATCGGGCGACTCGACCGCTTTCAGGGCGAACACCAGGTGATCGGTATTGCCGCCGAAATCGAACTTCCCGGACTGTACCGCGGGGAGCCACACGGGCGCGAGATCGCGCATCGCCTGCCAGACGGCGAAGTCGAGCCAGCGGTCGATCGGTTTGTCGAGAGCCGTGGCGGCCAGGCGAGTGGATTCGAGTGAGGGCAAAAGCGTGAGCGCCCGCACACCTTCGAGCCGCACGCGAGGATGCTCGTCGGCCACGGCTTTCGCGAACAGCGCCGGTGCCTGCGGATATCGATCCAGTTCGTGAGCCACATGGCGGACCACCGCGGCGCGCACGCGGTGATCGGGCGACTGGGCGAGCTGCATGGCAAGCCCCGTATCGATCCGCTGAATCGCTTCGCCGAGCCACAAGGCCCGCAAGAGGAGCTGCTCCCGCTCGGAATCGTTCGCGTCGATCCGCCCCACCCAAGCATCGAGCTGCTTCTTGACGTCGTCGGCGTCGCGAGCCTTGAGCATGTTGGTCGCATGCTGGCGGACCCATTCTTCGGGTGCAGCCAGCCGCTCAATCAGCTTTTCGGTCGGTTCGTCGGCCGCAATCCGCGTATCGAGCAGGGGCCGATCCGGGAACGTCACCCGCCAGATGCGGCCGCGGGTGTGGTCGCGGCGTTCATCGCGGAAATCGACTTCGCCGTGCTGAATGATCGGGTTGTACCAGTCGGCGATGTAGATCGCGCCGTCGGGGCCCATCTTCACGTCGATCGGCCGAAACGCGGGGTGCGACGACTTGATGACCTCGGTCTCCTGCCGCGACGCGTAGCCGCTGCCGTCTTCAGTCACTACGAAGCGGCAGACGCGGTGGGCCCGGAAGTCGTTCGCGATCATGTTGCCGTCCCAGTCGGGAGGCAGATGCCGGCCGCCGACAATCTCGAGGCCGCAGTGCTTCGGGCTGCCGGGGTTCAGTCCGGCGACGATCCGCTTCGCTCCGGGAGCGGTCACAAAGACCGAGCCGGGGAAGACGTAGTTGATTCCTTCGCCGTAGGCTCCGTCAGTGGCGAACGACTGCCCCCAGCGGTCGATGTGGTGCCCCCAGGTGTTCACAAAGCCGGTGCAGAGGACTTCGAGTTCCAGCGTCTCGGGCCGGAACCGCCAGATGCCGCCGCCGTTGAGCCGCTTCACGCCGTGCGGCGTTTCGATGTGGCTGTGGATGTAGATCGACTGGTTCATGTAGAGACAGCCGTCGGGCCCCCAGCGAAGTGTGTGCAAGAGGTGGTGTGTGTCTTCGGTGCCGAAGCCCGAGAGGACGATCCGCTTCTCGTCGGCCTTCAGGTCGCCGTCGGTGTCCTTGAAGTGCAGCAGCTCGGTGCTGTTCGCGACGTAGCAGCCGCCGGCGTCGTCGGGAATCACGCCCGTGGGAATCAAGAGCCCCTCGGCGAAGACATGCGTTTTGTCGGCGTCACCGTCGAAATCGGTGTCTTCCAGGACGAGGATTTTGTCGGTGGCGGGCTGACCGGGCTTGATCTGCGGATAGACCTCGCTCGACGCGATCCAGAGACGCCCCTGGGCGTCGAAGTTCATCTGGATCGGCTTGTGCATCTGCGGATCGCCGGCCCACAGATTCACCTCGGCCCCTTCGGGAAGGATGAACGTCTTCCGCTCCAGCTCCGGATCGGGATCGGGGATGTTTTTAAGATCACGCTGGGCCCAAGCCACGGAGGTTGACGCGATTGCGAATAGAAGAGCGAGGGAGAGGCGATACATGTGCGTTTTAGTAGGTAGATGTTGGATTGGGAGAGTGCGCCGCGTGGGCGCGGCGGTTAACCCCGGTGCCCACGCCGGCTGCGGCGAGAAATGCCATACAGCTATTTGCCGATTCGTTTCAACTTCGCAATCTCCCGCTCCTTCGCTTCGATCAGCGGATCGAACTGCGGGATTTCGACGGCGTTGTTTCCCTGCTCGTGTTTGCGAAACAGGAACAGGTACGTTTCGTTTTGCGGGCGGTGGCGATGGAAGAAGAGTTCATTCTTCTCGCGGATCGTGGCCCGCAACGGAGCCAGTTCGCTGGCCGAGTAGCTGACCGAGGGCACGCCCAGCTTCGGCAGCACCGCTTCGACGAACTGCTGTTCGCCCCGCTCGGTCAGGTGCAGGCCATTGTCGGTCTCGCCGGGAAGATCATAGAGGTCGACAAACGCGTGCCCCCGCTCCTTGGCCACCGATTCGATCACCGCGGTGTACTTCTGCAGGTTCGCGTTGTACTCGGCCGGATCGGGAAGCGGCGGACCGAGCTTCTCGTGTTTCTTCGGACCCAGAAGAAGCACGCGAGCCTTCGTCGGCTTCAAGGCATCGAGCAGCGCATTCAATCCGCCGCGGAATTCCTCGAGCCCCGCTTCGCCCGCGTACGCCTCGTTCTCGCCGTAGCAAATCACCAGCAGCGTCGGCTTGGCGATGTCCACGTCCCCCAAGAGCCGCTTAAAGCCATCGGCCCGGCTGCCGAACACGCCTCGCGAATCGCCCCAGACCGTGTCGCCGCTCCAGCCCAGATTGCGGAAGGTCAGGTTCTTCTCTGGCAGGGCGGCAGTGATCGCCGTCTCCAAATAACCGTGCGTTTGCAGCCGTTCGATGAACGCGCCGCCGAGCAGCACCACCCGGTCGCCGTCGCGAAAAAGCGGCGAGTTGTCGGCAGCGGTCGCCGCCAGGGGCAGGGTAATGGAACTGGCGACCACAGCCGCCAGTAGGAGAGAGGAGTATCGCATGGCTTTCGCTTGCAAAACTTGAAAAAGGGGAACCGTCAGCCCTCCTATCATAACCCACGGCTGATCGATTCGCCTCCGAGGGGAGCGGCGATTTGCCCCGTTTGGCGCGCGGGTTGCATCCTTGGTCACTCCGACAAACTTACCGTTGCCGTCGCCTGCCGCTCCACAGGAGCGCCAGCGCGCAACCGTGCGCCAGCCGATAGGCGGCAGGCGAACCCCGACCTTTGAGGAGAGACAATTATGCGAACGCTTCTGTACACACTCTTGCTGGCTGGAGTTCCATTCCTGGCGGCATGCGACCAGACCGTCGATCAGGCGGCGGACGATGTCCGCGAGGCGGAGCAAAACGCGGCCGAAAACGTCGCTGAGCAACAGCAGGACGTTCAAGAGGCAGCTCAGGAGGGCCAGGAAGCGGTCATCCAGGAGCAACGCGAAGTGGAAGACACGGCCCGCCAAGAGGCCCAGAATATCGAAGAAGAGAAGCGTGACCTGGAGGATGCGCAGCGCGACGCTGTGAATCCGAACCCCTAAGCGCACGGGCAGATTGACCAACAACAACGCCCGCGGCTCTCCAGTCGCGGGCGTTTTTTATGCGCCGAGATACACTGGTGGTATTCTGGAACGACAAAGATCGAACCCGCTGGCAGAACCTTTCCCGGGCAGGAAAGCGCGACAGCCGATTGTTGCTGGCTGCTGTTTAGCCGCTAACGACGCCCACTTCGTCGACGATCTGCTGGACTCCGTCCACCTGTCGCGCGGCATGCAGCATCAATTGCTTGCCGTAAAAGGAATCGATCGTTCCACCCAGGACGGCAGTCCCTTCTTGCACCTCAACCGTCAGGCTGCGAATTCCGAAGCCGCAGCGGGCCCGGACGGCCTGCGAGACAGCGTGCGAGAGTTGTTCATCGGCCAGCCGCGGACGACCAACCCGGGGGAGCGGAGCAGACATGACGCTTCCTGAAATCGTGGGATCGTATGTAGAGAGAGGGCGCCAATCTTGGCAGGCCCCAACATCCGGGTTCGCTAAACTGCAATTTTGGTGCCCGGGAAAGAATGCTCGCTAGCGCCACCGTTATCCCGGACTTTAAGCCAGTCTCTTCGGCAATGCTGGCAGGGCACCGTCCACGTTGGCCGCGCGTCCGCCAGCGTTGGAACCGCCGTTTAGCGAAGAGTTTGCGTAAAGACCGCAAAATGGCCGGCGGGGCAAGCCCACCTTGCTGGCGGGTGTCGGATCGCGAAAATAAAGTGCCAGTGCGCGGTACGCGGCTGACGCTAACCGGCGCGCGACCGCACCCTTTCGGAGCGCGCGTATGCCCGGTGTTCTGGTCATTGACGACGATCGTAGCGTCGTCCATCTAATTCGGTCGGCCTGCCAGGCGATCGATGTCGAAGTGCAGTCGGCCCAGTCGGCCGAGGAGGGACTGGCGCTCGTCAAGCAGCTCAAGCCCGACGTCGTCCTGCTCGATATCGTGCTGCCCGGCTGTTCGGGGCTGGCCCTGTTTCAAGAGCTGCGCGACATTGACTCCCGGGTGCCGGTCATCTTCATCACGGCTGGGGGGGAGAGCGACACCGCCATCGAGGCGATGAAGATCGGCGCGCTCGACTTCATGCTCAAGCCGCTCGATGTCGCACGGATTCGTGAGCTGGTGAACCAAGCGCTCGAAATCCGCCGGCTGATGGAAACGCCCGTCGAGCTTCCCGAGCTCGACCGCGGCAGCGACGGCGAGCTTATCGGCCGCAGCCCGCAGATGCTCGAGGTGTATAAGGCGATCGGCCGCGTCGCGCCGCAAACGGTCACCGTCCTCATCCGTGGCGAAAGCGGCACCGGCAAGGAGCTGATCGCTCGGGCCATCTATCAGCACAGCGCGCGGCGGGGAAAGCCGTTCCTGGCGGTCAACTGCGCCGCCCTGCCGGAAACGCTTCTGGAAAGCGAGCTGTTCGGCCACGAGAAGGGCTCATTTACCGGGGCAGACCACCGCCGGATCGGCAAGTTCGAGCAGTGCAACGGCGGTACGATCTTCCTTGATGAAGTCGGCGACATGGCCCCGCTCGTCCAGGCCAAACTGTTGCGCCTGCTGCAAGAGCAGCGCTTCGAGCGGGTCGGCGGCAATGAGACGATCACCACCGACGTGCGGATCATCACGGCGACGAATCGCGACCTGGAAGCGATGACCGCCGACGGCACGTTCCGTCCCGATCTTTACTATCGGCTGAACGGCTTCACCATCAAGCTTCCCCCGCTCCGCGAGCGGGGAGATGATCTGCTCGTGCTCATCGAGGCCTACCTGGGCCGTTACGCCCGGGAACTCGATAAATCGCTCCAGCGGGTCTCGCCTGAAGCGCTCAAGGTTTTGCTCGAATATCCCTGGCCGGGCAATGTCCGCGAACTGCAGAACATTCTCCGTAAGTCGCTCCTCAACCTGAGCGGCTCGGTCCTCTTGCCGGAGTTTCTGCCGGAAGAGATTCGTGCGAGTAGCGACATTGCGAGCGCCCACAGCAGTTCCAGCCGGCCGATGGCGACCGCTGATGACGGCGATCTCCCCCGCGACCTGGGCGCGTTCCTGCAAGATCGGCTCGACAGCTGCTCCGAGAATGTCTATGCCGAGGCGGTCGAGTTTATGGAGCGGTACGTGGTAACGCGCGTGCTGCAGTCGACCGGCGGCAATCAGTCGAAGGCCGCGAAGATTCTCGGGATCACGCGGGGGAGCCTGCGCAACAAGACGCATTCCCTGGGCATCAAGATCGGCCAGGTCGTCTCGTCGGCAAGCGTTGACGAGGAAGAAGAAGGCGGGGAATAGCCCGCGGAACCGGACGGCTCCGCCCTCCGGCTCGCGGGCCCCCTGAGGAACCCAGGTTTTCGCTGTGTTCCCGCGTCTGGTTTGCCACGCGTCGTCCGCTGGCCCGGCCCGCGGAAGGTCCGTCGTCAGTCAGTGGTGGCAGGGATCTAAATCATCCGCAACAGAACCAGCACGAGCACGATGACCAGGATCAATCCGAGTCCGCCGCTTGGGGCATAGCCCCACGATCGGCTGTGTGGCCACGCTGGGATTGCTCCGAGCAGCAGCAAGATCAAAACAATTAGCAGAATGGGGCCTAGCATGGCGCGCGTCTCCAGTCTTGTCTCAGGGGTTATCGAACCGCGATCGGTCGATGACCCCTCCCAAGGCAAGCGCCGTGCCAGCACCGAGAATGAGCGGCGAACATGACGCTAACTCGCGTCGTGCCAATTACTTGCAGCTCAGTATTCGATCGCCCCACGCCCCATCGATATCCAGCGGCGCACTTCACCAGCTGGCCGATCGGCGTCCCCCCTGATCGCTACCCGCCCAAAGACAATCGGAGCCACTCGACCGACCAAGCAGAACGATCGACATCACGTAGGTCCTGATTACGCCGTCCTGGCTCAAGACCAACTGACAAGTGGCCAATCGCAAGTGGGCAATCGCAATTGACAATTGCCTTACCCTGCCTGGACCTCGCACCGATGCCAGGCGCTGTACAGATACCCCTTCAGGTTCCAGGGGAATTCGCGCGGTTGAACTGCGCCGGTGCTGTCGGTCGCCCGCACGACGAGCGTGTGCTTGCCAGCGGCAAGCATCGGCTCCGCTTCCCACAACCGCCAGCAGCCAGGAACTGCCTCGCCGCGCAGCTTGGCATCCTGCCACGTCTTCCCGCCGTCCGTCGATAACTCGACGCGGCGGACCGTGGCTCGCGGTTTACCCGACGGGAGTGCGTAACCCGCCACCTGCACGCGGCCGGCGGTTACTTTTGCTCCTGCAGCCGGCAGGCAAATCACTGAGTTCAACGGCATTTCATAAATCGGCTCAGCCCGGGCAACCTCGTCGGCCGTTCCCTCCGTCACCACTTTGTACGCCTCAGCCACATAGTGATTCGGGGACGAGCGATCGCTGACGACGATCTTGGCGAGCCACTTCACGCTGCGGGCCCCGATGAAGCCCGGAACCACAGTGCGCAGCGGATAGCCGTGGTCGGCGGTCAGCGGCGCGTCATTCATGGCGTAGGCCACGATTGCCCCAGGCGCGGGCTTCGCGCCGGCTCCCTGCGGCGGAGTCGTCGCGAGCGCCCGCTCGAGTGGAATCGAGCCGCCGAAGGGCGCGACGCTGCCGTCCTTCTCGGGAATCGGATCGAGTCCCTCGAACCACACGTGTTTCGCGCCGGGCTGAATCTCAGCGGCCTCGAGAATCTGCGCCAGCGCGGCCCCCGTCCACGTGGCATTGCCGATCGCGCCGGCATCCCACTGCACGCCGCTGATCGGCTTGATCCGGGCCATCTCGACGCGCCGATTGCCGGCACAGGTGAGCGACGCAGTGAGCGTATGCGCCGCGAACTTGGCCTTTACTTCGTCGAGCGACAGCGTCAGTGGTTTATTGACGAGCCCCTCGACTGTGAGCGAGTACGACTTCACGTCGACCTTTGGCGTTGGCCCATGGCTGCGGATAAAGAACCGGTCGGTGGGAGTTACTTCCTCAGCGACGAGATCGGCCAGCGTCGGCTCGGCATTGAACGGATTCTCGCTCCGGACCAGCAACTTCGACGTATCCACTGCGGCGGCAGCAGGCCGATCCTGCGACCAAAGGGGACTTGTCCGGGCAGTGGCCAGCGCGGCTGCAGCCGCTGAGGAGATGCGAAGCCAGTCGCGACGTGAGAGAGGGCGGTTCATGGCAGGAGTCTCACAAGATGGGCAGGAGAGGGGCGGGCGGTCCGTTCCATTATAAACAGGCCGCTGCGGCGGTGAGAGCACGGCCTTGGCCGACTTCGCGTTCGACTAGGCAGTCGCTTCTTTGGCCAAGTTGGCCCGTTCGGCGCGCCGGCGGGCGTTGCGTTTGGCCCAGAGGTTGAGTGCTTCGACGAGCAGGGCAAAGCCCATTGCGAAGTAGATGTAACCCTTCTCGATATGCGTTCCAATCCCTTCGGCGACCAGCATGACACCGATCAAGAGGAGGAAGCTCAAGGCCAGCATCTTCACCGTAGGATGTTTCTCAACAAAGGCTGAGACGCTGCTGGCAAAGATCATCATCACAATGATGGCCAGGATGACGGAGGTGATCATCACCCAGATCGATTCGGCCATGCCGACCGCGGTCAGCACCGAGTCGAGCGAGAAAATCAGATCGAGCAGGGCGATCTGGGCGATCACGCCCGCGAAAGTCGGGCGCTGCGCCTCGTCGATTACTTCATGCTGGCCTTCGACCTTATGGTGAATCTCGAGCACCGCGCTGCGGATCAGAAACAGGCCGCCCACCAGCAGGATCAAGTCGCGCCACGAGAACTCGTTGAACTCTTCGTGCCCCGTGAGCCACTCGTTCCACTGCACCGGAAATCCGAACTGGCTGAACGAAAAGATCGGCTCGACAAGTCCGATGATCCACGAGATCGTGAGCAGGAGCAAAATCCGCATCCCCGCCGCAACGAGCAGACCGACCTGCTGCGCCCGCTTGCGCTGTTCCGGCGGGAGCTTCGCCGACGTGACCGAAATGAAGACAACGTTGTCGATCCCCAGCACGATTTCCATCGCGGTGAGGGCAACGAGAGCGATCAGATCATGGAGCATAAGATTCTCGAGGGCACGAGTAGTCTAGAGCAGCAGCCAGGTGGCCAGTCCCAGATAATAGATCATCGTCAGGATATCGGTAATGGCGAGCGTGATTGGGCCCGAGGCAACCTGCGGATCGCGCTTCAGGGCCAACATGGCCGACGGGACGACGAGCCCCAGGATCGTTGCCGTCGTGACCGACAGCAGGATGCCGGCAAAGACGCAGAAAGCCGCCACTAGCTGCTGGCGCCATGCCCAGGCCGCGAGAAAAACCAGGCTGCCGCACGACGCGCCAAGCAGGATTCCCAATGGAATTTCGCGGGTGAGTGCCGCTCCCACCGATCTCCACGTCGGGCGGCCGCCGTGCTGCGCCGAGAGGGTCAGCGTCAGCGCCTGAATGCTGACGCTCTCGGCCAGGGCCAGCACCACCGGAATGAAGAGCGCGAGCAGAATCACCTGATCAAGCACTTCCTGAAAGAAGCCCGCAATCAGCGCGCACGCCAGCCCACCCCCAATATTGCAGAGCAGCCACGGGAAGCGATTGACCAGATGGATTCGCAGCGGCGCCCGCTGCACCTGGGCGATGCGGACGCCGATGAGCTGAAAAATATCGTTGCTCGCTTCGCGAATATCGAGCTCGCGAATGTCGTCGCTCGCCTCTTCCACGTCGATCACGCCGACGATCCGCCGCTCGGCGTCGACGATCGGCAAGGCCAGAAGCCGGTGGACGATGAACATCTCGCACGCATCGAGCATCGTCGCCGTCTCGGGGAGCGCTACGTAGCGGCCGATCATCAGTTCGCGAATCTTCGTGTCGACTGCGCTCAAAAGTAGCCGGCGTGTCGGCAATACCCCGGCCAGGCGTCCCTCCTCGTCCAAGACGTAGAAATAAACGATCCGGCTCTGAACGTCGCTTGCCCGAATCGCGGCGAGTGCTTCAGCCACCGTGTGCTGGATGCGGACATATGCGAAATCGCGATGCGCATGGTCGAGCGCCAGTTCCTCGAAAGGGGACGGGGGCGCAGCGCTCGCAGGCATGACACCAGCGGGTTCATCTCAAGTGGTATAGTCCGCGTTGAAGCGGACATATTCTACATTGAGATCGCTCGTCCAAAAGCGGATCGACGCGGGCCCTTCGCGAAACGTCAGCACGATCTTCGTCAGCCGGTTGGCCTTTATGCTGGTCGAGACAGTC
Organism: Pirellulaceae bacterium; assembly: GCA_025459145.1. Classification (GTDB taxonomy): domain Bacteria; phylum Planctomycetota; class Planctomycetia; order Pirellulales; family Pirellulaceae; genus CAYLLN01. The sequence goes on from JALORD010000023.1 coordinate 10,204, forward strand.
TTGGCATCGAACGCAACCGGCGCACCCGATTCGTAGAGCACGTGCCCATTGAGGACGAGCCCCACGCCGGCCGGATCGAACCGCACGCCGGCATATCCCGTTGCCGAAACGATGCGGCCCCAGTTGGGATCGCCCCCGGCAATCGCGGTTTTCACAAGCGCGCTGTTGGCCACTGTCTGGGCGATCTGCCGCGCGTCGTCCGTGGTCTTGGTGCCGCGAATCTCGATCTCGATCAGGTGCGAAGCTCCTTCGCCATCGTCGGGAATTTGCGTGGCCAGCTCGATACACAGTTCGGTCAGCGCGGCTTCAAAGGCCGCCAGGTCTTCGCCCGCCAGCGGCTTCGCCTGCGCCGCGCCGCTCGCCAGGAGCAGCACCGTGTCGTTGGTGCTCATGTGCCCTTCGACGCTGATGCAGTTGAAGCTCTGGCGGGCGGCGCTCGCCAGCACGGCCTGCGCATCGCGTGGCGCAAGCGCCGCGTCGGTCAGCACGATCCCCAGCATTGTCGCCATCCGCGGGCCGATCATGCCGGCTCCTTTGCACATCCCCGCCAGGCGAACTTCGCGCCCGCCCAACACCAAGCTCCGGCTGGCGATCTTCGTTCCTTGATCGGTCGTCAGAATGCCCCGCGCCGCGGACATAAATGCCGTTTCGTCGCTGCCGAGCTGCTTCGCGCACTGGCTGGCACCCGCCGCAACTTTCTCCATTGGCAGGAACACGCCGATCACGCCCGTCGACATCACGAGCGATTGGTTCTCGGCCGCTCCCACGGCTGCCGCGGCCAGGCGCCCCATTTCGCGAGCGTCCTGCATCCCGCGGTCGCCAGTACAGGCATTGGCATTGCCCGAATTGACTGCCACCACGCGAATGTCGGCCGCCGGCGTCCGATGTCGGTCGTACGCCACCGGAGCGGCGAAGACCAGATTCTGCGTATAGACGCCCGCCGCAGTTGCTCCATGCGGAGCAACCACAAGCGAGAAATCCTCTTTCTGCGGGTTCTTCTTAATTCCGCAGTGCGTGCCGGCGAACTGAAAGCCGAGGGGGAGATGCATGGCGGTGCAGGAGGGGCTAGGGCTTCGGGGCGGAAGGCAGAGGTCGGAGCGGTTAACCCCGGCCCCCAGGCCGGTTGGAATTCATCGTGGTTAACCCCGGCCTCCAGGCCGGATGGGTCGCAACGAGACGTTCTTTGGGCGGTCAGCGATCGCGATCACAAGAGCGCCGTGGTTTCGGGAAAGCCGTACATTAGATTGAGATTCTGGACAGCCGCGCCGGCGGCCCCTTTGATCATGTTGTCTTCGGCGCTGATCAGGAGCACGCGGCCGCGGACGATCCGGGCGGTGATGTCGACAAAGTTGGTGTGCGCCGTGTCCTTCGTCCCGGGCAGATGGTCGACGACACGGATGAACGGCTCGCCCGCATAAAACTCTCGCAGCGTCCCGAGCACCTCGCCCTGCGCGAGCGCCCGCGTCGGCCGGCTGTACGACACGGTCAGAATCCCGCGGTCCATCGGCACCAAATGCGGCGTAAAGATCACCTCGACCTTCTGCCCGGTCGCCCGCCCCAGAATCTGCTCGATCTCCGGCTGATGCCGGTGCTTGCCGACGCCATACGCCGAGATACTCTCGTTGCACTCGGGAAAGTGCGTATTGAGCTTCGGCGTCCGGCCGGCCCCCGATACGCCGCTCTTGCTGTCGACAATAATATCGGTCGGCTCGACCAGTTTCGCCTTGAGGAGCGGCGCGAGCGGCAATATCGCCGACGTCGGATAACACCCCGGGTTGGCCACGAGCGCCGCCTGCGGAATCTGCTCGCGAAACAGTTCTGGCAAACCGTACGGCGTCTTTCCCAGCCGCTCAGCGTCTGGATGCTCGTGTTCGTACCACTGCTGGTAACTTACCGGATCATCGAGCCGATAATCGGCCGAAAAATCGACGACCCGCACGCCGCGGGCCAGCAATTCCTTGGCCGCCGAAGCCGAAGCGGCATGCGGCAGGCACAAAAACGCACAGTCGCACCGCTTTGCGACTTCATCGGAACTCGCATCCTCCAGGCACAACGGGAGCCGCCCGCTTAGCGACGGGTGGATCGAGCCGATCGGCGGACGCCCCTCTTGCCGGCTGGTGAGCAGCGTGATCTCGACCTGCGGATGCCGCAGCAAGAGCTTGATCGACTCGAGGGCCGTGTAGCCCGTCGCACCGAGAATCGCAACACGAACCATGGGAATTGGGGCTCCGCGCGCTGGCAATTGGCTTTCAAATCGGCCCGAAAACAACGAAGATGGCGGCTGGCTGCCGCAGGTTCGCGGCAGCAGGCCGTCAGCGCCTCAATATAGGGCCCCTTTCCAAACCTCGCCAAGGCAGGCACGCACGCTGGCGCCAATCGCGCGGCGCACCATTTGCAGCCGACGTGAAATGTCCAACCAGCTTGGGGGCCGGGGTTAACCACTCCGACCTCCGCCCCTGTCCCCTGTCCTCCGTCCCCTCGCCAAATGCCCTGGCTCGACGCCCTGCAAACGACGCTCGCTGACGATTTTGCCGAATTCGCCCAGCCCGAGCAAATCGTCCCCACGGCTGTCCGCCTCGCGTTTGCCGCGCTCTTGGGCGGTCTGCTCGGCTATCAGCGGACCGCGGCGGGCAAATCAGCGGGTCTGCGAACGCACATGCTGGTCACCGCCGGATCAGCCCTGTTCATTCTGATCTCACGGCTGGAAGACATGCCCAATTCCGAAATGGGCCGCGTGATCCAGGGAATCATCACCGGGATCGGTTTCCTCGGCGGCGGGGCGATCCTCAAGCTGAAGGATGACCAGGAAATTCACGGCCTCACGACCGCCGCGGGCATCTGGCTCGCCTCGGCGATCGGCATCGCGGTGGGCTACGGCCGCCTCGGCACCGCCACAATCGGCACCCTCCTGGCCCTCGTGATCCTGGGCGTCCTCTGGCGCGTCGAAAGGCGCATCGAAAAGCGCGATACGCCAGGCTAGCCCGGCACCAATCCCCCTCTCCCCCTGGGAGAGGGCCAGGGTGAGGGTCTGCGGGCTCTCCGCTTTGGCTTAGCGTTGGAAACCCACCTACTTCCCTTTGCCGCCTTTGACTTTATCCGCAGGTTTAGGCGCCCGGACCGGGATCGTTCCCTGAATCGCTCCCCGTGTGTCGGTAACTTCTCCAGTCAAGACATTGATGACGTAGCCAGAATTGAAACCGCCACGCGTCTTTTGTGCGAAGGTGCCTGTATAGAGTGGCGCGTGAAATGGCAAAGTCGGGTAATCATTCAGGAAGACGTCGGGATCCGGGTCGAAATCAGCGTGCAGCATCACTCCGGCCTCCAAGGCAGCTTGCCATTCCTCAAGCGTAGGCACGCGCCACTCCGTCCCTTCGGGATCAGGTCCGAAATACTCATTCGAGAACTCGGCGTAGGGGATGTACGTGGTTTCGCCTTCGTCGGCGACCCCGTACTTGTCAATGCGGATCCCGTCCCCGTCAAGATCCGTCCACTTCTGGACAAGGGTCGTCATCGTGTAGTCCCATCCCCTTCCTGTCCCGCCCTGAGGAGTAAGAAATCGGTCAACCAGATAGAAATGGTATCCCCACACCAGTCCGGTCTCGCGGTCGAGCAGCCCTTCCGGGGGTCGGACTGGGCGACCGCCGAAAGCTGAAAGCCGAAGGAGACAATCCCAGCGGCAATGCTCGCAACCGGCTCGGACCATGCTATCCTGAGCGGCGGCAATCTGCGTCCGGGGCCCGCCTCGCAGGTTGTCTCCCGCCTAGTTCTATGCCGAATGGCTCCCTGCCGGGAAAACTATCCGGAATACGCGAGGGTCAATTCCGTGAAGCCGCCGCGTGAGTGTTTGTTGCTGGCGTTGTTGCTCGTTTGGCTGTCACCCGCCGGTTTTGCTCGCGGCGAGGAAGGTCTGCGAGCGGAGATCGACCGCCACGTAGAGGCGGCGTGGAAGGCCAACAAGGTTACTCCGGCCGAGCCTGCCAGCGACGCGGAATTCCTGCGGCGGCTGTACCTGGATTTGCTGGGTACCATCCCCACGCATGACGAAGCCGTGGCCTTCCTGGACGATTCTGACGCGGCGAAACGGCAGCAGCTGATTGACCGGCTGCTGGACGACCCGCGCTTTGCCCGGCATCAGGCCGAAGTGTGGGACCAGGTCCTGTTCGGTCGGAATCCACCGGGCTATGGAACGGACAAACGGGAAGGGTTTCAAGCCTGGCTGCAAAACCAGTTCCAGCAGAACACTCCGTACGACCAGTGGGTCAAGGCGATCCTGGTTGCCGAGGGTAACTCGGTGGACGACGGAGCCCCGCTGTTTTTCGTGCAATACAAGAGCCAGCCCGAAGACGCCACGGAAGCTGTCACGCAAAAGTTCCTCGGTGTGCAGCTGCAGTGCGCTCGCTGCCACGATCACCCTTTCGAATCCTGGAAGCAGCTGGACTTTTACGGCATGGCCGCCTTTTTCGCTCGGCTGCAGGTCGTGGAAGTCGGCAAGAAGAACAACCTGGCGATGTACGCTATCGGCGAGAAGAACCGGGGCGAAATGTTGTTCACCGGACCGGTTACCGAGCAAGAGGTCGGCCAGAAGGGCGAACCAGTAAAGCCGAAGTTTCTGCACGGGGAGCCTTTGGAGGAGCCGGAGCTGCCGGCGGACTTCAAGGAGGACCGCAACTTCCCCAACGGTAAACTTCCTCCCAAGCCGCGGTTCTCGCGCAAGGACCAGCTGGCGGAGTGGATCGCGCGGCCCGACAACCCGTACTTCGCCCGGGCCGTGGCCAACCGCGTCTGGGCCCAGTTCCTGGGACGCGGCATCGTGCATCCAGTGGACAACCTGAGCGATTCCAATAAGCCCAGTCATCCGGAGCTGCTGGACCTGTTGGCCTCGGCGATGGTCGAGTACGGGTTCGACCTGAAGCGATACATTCGCGAGCTAGTGAGCAGCCGCACGTATCAGCTGTCTGGTGGGGGTGAGGTGGAGGCTGCCATGCCCAGCTGGTTCGAACGAGCTCGCGCGCGACCGCTCACCGCCGAGGAACTGCTGGACTCCTGGCGCGTCGCGGTCGGCTATGAAGGCATGGAACAGGCGTCGGGACGTAGGCCGTCAGACGACCGCTACGCACCACTCGGGTCCGGCTACCTGATGCAGTTTTTCGGAGCTCCCAGCAACGGCGTGGGCGACTTCCAGGGCGGGCTGCACGAGCACCTTTTTCTGAACAACGGCGGGCTGAGCAGCCTCTTGAGCACGGCCAAGGGCGGCTTGCACGACACGCTGCTGAACTCCGAATCGCCCTGGGAACAGCGCGTCGACCGGCTGTTTGTTTCTCTGCTCAGCCGGCGACCGACAGCCGAGGAGCGTGAGAAGTTTGTGGCGTACTTGACCGCCGAACAGGATCCACAGACTCGGCTGAACGAGGCGATCTGGGTCCTAATGACGAGCAGTGAATTCCGGTTTAACCATTAGCAGGACGGACGCGAACATCCGTCCAGCAGAAAGCCCCGCACAAGCAGCCTTGCCCACCGAGCTGTTGTCGGTGCAGGATCCGTAACTTGCGATTACTTCGAGGGTGCATCCAATGCGATGTCCAGGACACGAACATGTTTCCCGGCGAGCGCTACTCAAGGGTACGCTGGCAACCGCCGCGGGCGGAGCGGTAATGAATTGGGGAAACTTGTTCCAGTCGCGAGCCACAGCCGCGGAAGTCGAGCGGGGGCAGAAACGCTGCATCCTGCTGTGGATGAACGGGGGAGCGAGCCAGTTTGAAACGTTCGACATGAAAGTCGGTCGGCCAACGGGCGGTCTGTTCCGCGAGATCTCGACCAACGTGCCGGGGACGCGGGTTTGCGAGTTGATGCCGACCATTGCTCAGAACATGGACAAGCTGGCCGTCATCCGCTCGATGCGCACCTCGCAGGTGGACCATCCCGGCGGCATCCACCTGATGCACACCGGATACTCCGAGGCGGCGGGTATCCGCTTCCCGGAAATGGGCGCCGTGGTCGCGAAGTATCTGGGCCGCGACGGTTCCGACCTGCCGAATTTCATCAAGATCTTTCCTCACGGCAACACGGGCTCCGGATTCCTGGGCCCGATGTATCAGCCATTCACGCTCAGTCCCGAAGGCAATCTGCCGACGTTCTCACGGTCGAACCTGAACCCGGAGATCGAGTCGCGGCGCAGCGAATTGCGGAGCTTCGTCGAGGAGCAATACGCCCGGCAGCACAAAGCCGAAACGGCTCGCATGCATCGCGAAGCGTACGAGGCGGCCCGGCGGCTGCAGAACGTCCAGGCAGTGTTCCATATCGACGACGAGTGGGAAAAGTATCGCGACTTGTACGGCGACTCGGCGTTCGGCCGCCGCTGCCTGCTTGCCAGGCGGCTGGTCGAGGAGGGTGTGCCATTTGTCGAAGTCGGGCAGAGCAGCTACGACTCGCACGCCGATAACTTCGTCTGGCATCGCGGTTTGTTGCCGCCCATGGAACGGGCCTGGGCCGGTTTGTTGAACGATCTGGAGCAGCGCGGCTTGCTGGAGCACACGCTGGTCGTCTGGATGGGCGAAATCGGGCGTACACCCAGCATCAACAACCGCAGCGGCCGCGACCATTACGTGCGGTCGTGGAGTACTGCCCTGGCCGGTGGCGGCGTCAAGGGCGGACTGGTTTACGGGGAATCGGATGAAGATGGAATCGACGTCAAGGACAATCCGGTTACCGAAGGTGACTTCTTCGCCACCATCTACCAGGCGCTGGGGATCGATCCGGCGGTGGAGCATTACAACGGGGTACGCCCGATTCCGATCGCTCCCTTCGGTTCGAAGGTTGTCCAGGACCTGCTGGCCTGAACGCGACCTGACTCGAGACAGACCATGGAAATCAACAATCCGCGCCACCTGTGGCAACTGAAGTTCGAGGGTGAGTGGCCGACGTCGGTGGCCTTTCTGGGCGACCGCCGGCGGATCGCTGCCGGCAATCGAGCGGGCCAGATCTTTGTCTGGGAACTGCCCGAAACGCCTCCTGTACCGGTTAAGCATGAGAATGAGGAGAAGGAACCGGCGCCGCCGGACTGCCCACCCGTGCGGCGGCTGGACGGCCATGCCAACAGCGTCACTCACCTGGTTTGCGCGCCGGACGGCAAGACGCTGATCTCGTCCAGCCTGGATCGCAGTGTTCGATTGTGGGACGCGGAGGCGGTCCCCACGGGAACCGCCGAAGTGGTGCTCGATTCGCAAGACCGCCAGCGCCGGGCACGTAACAAATCGGGTGAGGAAAAGGACGCGATTCTCAACGCGCCCGGCCAGACGCTGGAAACAGTCGAGTGCCTGCATGTGCTGGAAGGGCACCGCGACTGGGTGAGCAGCCTGGGGATGAATCGCGACGGGAAGCGACTAATCAGCGGTGACCTTTCCTCGAACGTGATCGTCTGGGACCTGGACGGCCGCGAGGCCGTGTTTAACTGGACTGGCCAGGCGTGGAACGGCATCGTGGCGGCGGCGCTGTCGCCGGACGGTCAAACGGCTTTGGTGTCGGAATATTGCTACAAGCGCGATGACTTCGACATTCCGGCCGCCGCGCTGAAACTGTGGAATGTGGCGGACGGCAGTGAGAAGCTGGACTTGTTAAAGCTGCAGTTCCCCAAGCTGGACGCCGGCGCCACCTCCTACGGCGCCGCGCAGGTGTGGCGGAAGTTCGTCGCCAACGGGCTGATTGCCGCCGACTTTTCACCCGACGGCAGGCTGCTGGCTGTTGGGCAGGGGGGCGAGACGGATATAGGGCAGGTACACATCTTCGAGGTCGAGACAGGCAAATTGCTGCGCTCCGTTTCGGGACATCGCTACGGGGTCTGCGACGTGATGTTCTCGGCGGACGGACGCTACGTTTTGTCCAGCGGGCGCGACACGCAGGTCCGGATTTGCCAGGTGTCCGACGGCAAAGAAATCACGGTCCTGGGCAAGGAACGGGGCGGCCAGTTCAAGGACTGGCTGCACGCCATCGACATTTCGCCCGACCAGCGGTATGTCGCGGCAGCCGATATTGCCGGAATGGTGCACGTTTGGCAACTTCAGTCATAGGGGCGTGATATGGACTATGCCCGCGCAATCCGAGTGGCAACTCTGGTGGCCGTATGCGTCGCGGTCGCCCAAGGTGGGACAGCGTCGGCCGCCGAGACTCCCACGCCCTCTCAGACCGCCGCCAAGATCGATGGCTTCCTGGAAAGCTACTGGAGTGCGAACAGGATTCAGCCGGCCGCTCGGACGGACGATGCAACCTTCTTGCGCCGCCTGACGCTGGACCTGGCCGGCCGTATCCCAACTGTCCGCGAACTCGACCTGTTCCTTTCCGACACGTCGGACGACAAGCGCGGCAAGGCCATCAAGCGGCTGATCGGCGGGCCTGAGTTTCCACTGCACCTGGGCAATGTGCTCGATGAGATGGTCCAGGGGCAGTATGCGGGGGACGCGGAGTTTGTCGATTACCTGCGGCGCAGCATCCGCGACGGCAAGTCCTGGAGCGAGGTGTTTCGCGAGTTGATGCTCGGTCCCTGGGATACCGACGCCGTGAAACCGGCAACTCGCTTTCTGGACAAGCGGGTGAAGGCGTCCGATGTCCTGGCGGTGGACACGGCGCGGGCGTTTTTCGGAGTGGATATTTCCTGTGCCAAGTGCCACGATCACCCGCTAGTCGACGATTGGAAGCAGGAACATTTTTACGGGATGGTCGCCTTCTTCAATCGCACGACCGGAGGCAAGGGGAAGATCGGTGAGAAAGATGAAGGCGAAGTCATGTTCCTTGCCTCGGACGGCGAGGAGAAGATCGCGCGGTTGATGTTCCTTTCGGGCGATGTGATTGAGGAGCCGATGGCCGCGGCAGCGAAGCCCGCAGACGACAAGCCACAGAAGTTCAGCCGCCGCGAACAGTTGGTCCACGCGGCGCTCACGCAGCGGGAGTTCTTCAGCCGGGCCATCGTGAATCGCTTCTGGGAGTACCTTTTCGGACGCGGGCTGGTGGATCCGGTCGATCAGATGCACACTGGCAACGAATCCGCCGTTCCCGGACTGCTGGAGTGGTTGGCGGAGGATTTCGCCGAGAGCGGCTACGACCTGCGGCGGTTGATGACGGCCCTGGTAAGTTCGCGCGCCTACCAGCTGAGCAGTCGCTGGGAGCGGGATTCACCGGCGCCCGCCCCGGAGTTGTTCGCCGCCGCCTCGCTGCGGCCACTGACCCGGCAGCAGCTGGCGTTTTCGCTGGTGCTGGCGACGGGCAACGGTACCATCTCCGAACCGGACGAAGTGCAGTCGCGGGTCGAACGGTATGCCGGCGTGGCAGGGCTGGCGAGAATCGAACAGTATCTGACAATTGAAAAGCAGGCGGCCGGCTTGCTGACTTCGCTGGATCCGCGCCGCGGTGATTTTCAGAGCAGCGTGGCCGAGGCGCTGTTCCTTTCCAACAATGCGGCTCCCTGGAGCCTGGTCGCCGGCGGGAACGACACCCTGGCTTCGCGGCTGGCGGAGATCGCGGACAATCGGCAGCTGGTCCGCAGTGCCGTACGCGCGACCCTCAGCCGTGAAACCGGCGCCGAAGAGTTGGAGCGTTTGAGCGAGTGGTTTACCGGCCAGGGCGATGGTCGTCGCCAGGCCGCTGAACAGTTGGTGTGGGTGCTGGTCACCTCGGCCGAATTTCGGTTCAACCACTAGGTGTTACTGCATGAACAGGCATCGGACAAGCTGTAGTTCGCCGCAACACGATTTGCATCGTCGGTATTTCCTCCAAGGACTTCTGGCGAGCACAGCGGCCGCGGGTTTCGGCGGCGTGGGTGGCATCGGTGTAGCGGCCGAAGCTCCGCACGCCGCGCATCTGAAGAAGCAGCAGAAGCGGGCGCTGTTCATCTGGCTCGCGGGAGGTTCCAGCCAGTTCGAGACCTGGGACCCCAAGCCGAGCCGGGAGACGGGCGGGCCGTTCCGGTCGATCCCCACCGCCGTTCCGGGTTATCACGTGTGTGAACTGATGCCCAAGCTGGCCGTGTTAATGAACAAGATCGCCGTCGTGCGTTCGTTGAATACGGGGATCAGCGAGCACGGGCAAGCCGCGGACTTGATCAGCACGGGGCGACCGCAGGAGCCGGCCCTGGAGTATCCCGAAATCGGCGTGGTCCTGTCCAAGGAGCTGGCAGCTCGCGAGAGCCAGTTGCCGGACTATGTCTCCTTCTTTCTGTCGACCGAGGGGCGGCGGCGCCCCGCCACGGGCTTTCTGGGGGGCGGCTACGCGCCCATGCTGCTGGAAAACTCGATGCGTCCGACGGACATCGATCTTCCTCAGGGACTTTCGGAGTTGCGGCACAAAGAACGCGAACACATGCGGGAATTACTGAGCAACGAGTTCGCACGCGGCCGCGTCGGCGGGCAACTGGTCAGCGGCTATAACGGCGCTTACGCCAAGGTGCGGGGATTGATGCGCTCGGATCATCTGTTTGATATCGAGCGGGAGCCGGCCACGGTTCGCGATCGTTACGGCAGCACCGTGTTTGGCCAGCAGTGCCTGGCGGCCCGCCGCCTGCTCGAAGCCGGAGTCCCCATGGTCAAAGTGGCTCGCGGCTTCTGGGACTCGCACCACGACAATTTCGAAAGCCATCGCGAGCTGGTGCCTGACTTTGATAATGTGCTGAGCACATTGCTCGTGGACCTGGACGAACGCGGCCTGCTAGAGTCGACGCTGGTAATCATCCTGTCTGAATTCGGCCGCACTCCGAAAATCAATAAGGACGTGGGACGCGACCATTTCGCCGATGCCTGGTCCTGCGCGTTTGCCGGCTGTGGGATCCAGGGGGGAGCGATCCACGGCAAGACGGATCCTGACGGCAAGACCGTCGTGGACGGACAGGTCAACGCCAGCGACATCGCGGCAACGATTTACAAAGCCGTGGGCATCGATCCTCACATGGAATACTATTCGGGACTGCGTCCCGTACCAATTTCCAAGGAAGACGCCGCGCCGATCGATGAGATATTGAGTTGAACTACCGCTCGCAACTCTCGGGCGTAAACACCGATTTCGCGGGACGTTGAAATGCGTAATCCAAAGCGCACGAAGCGTCAGCGGAGGAAAGCATTCCCAAGCGGTCCCACGCTGACGTTTCGGGTTACTCTGACCGGCGAAGTGGCGCAGTCCAATTCGTGAATCGAGCGAAATCTATGACGGACTTCTCGTTCTGTCGATCGCTGATCCAGCCTGTCTGATTCCCACGAGAAGGATTTTCCCGGCCACCTGAAAACCAGCGAGCTCCCCGATGACGTTCGATCCGACCCAAGTTGCCCTGATCGCCGGCTGCGAGGTGCCCGGAATTTTATTCGCACTGGCGTACGATCCCCAGCGGGGCCGGCTTTACGGCGCGGGCACCGACTGGTCGGTGTATTGTGTTGATCCGAGTGCCGAGAAACCGGTGGCGGAGAAGAAGTGGACGCATCACGAGAACTACATATCGGCCTTGTCACTGGTGGGCGATCAACTCATCTCGGCCAGTTACGACGGGCGGATCGTTTGGACGGCCGTGGAAACGGGCGAGCGGGTCCGATCGGTGGATGCTCATGACGGCTGGGTCCGCGATCTGGCGGTGTTTCCCGGCGGCCGGCGCCTGGTGAGCGTCGGTGATGATATGCTGGTCAAGCTCTGGAACGCGGAGACGGGCGAGCAGGACGGCACGCTGGAAGGTCACGCCTCGCAGACACCTCAGGGCTACAAAACGGCCCTGTACACGGTGGCGATCACGCCCGACGGAACGCACATCGCCAGCGGCGACCGGACAGGAACCGTCTGCATTTGGAAGGCCGATACGGGCAAGCTGGTCCGGCGGCTCGAAGCCCCCACCTTCTATACCTACGATCCCCAGGCCCGCGTCCGCTCGATCGGCGGCATCCGTTCCCTTTGCTTTTCAACCGACGGCAACACGCTGGCGATCGCGGGAATCGGCAAGGTGACGAACGTGGACGGATTTGTTGGTCCTTGCCGCGTGGAGCTGTGGGACTGGCAATCCGGCAAGGCGATTCGAACCTGGCAGGATCAGCATCAGGCGGTGTTGAATCACGTGGTCTTTCATCCCAGGGAACCTTGGTTGGTGGCGGGTGGCGGCGGCGACAGTGGTGGCATTCTGATCTTTTGGGATCCGCACAAGGACCAGCCGATCCATAAGGCGAAGCCCAAGGGCCATGTGCAGCGCCTTGTGCTCGCTCCGGATATCCAGCGGATCTTTGCCTGCGGGCACGAGGGCTTCCAATTCTGGGGCCCGCCGCACGAGGCAACGGAAGGCGTGGGCAACAATTAGTCGACACTCTCCCCGTGCGAGGATTCGGTATCGAGGGATTGTCAAAATAGCGAAACGAGGAACCGCTCCTGGCCGGAAAAAGCTCAAGACGCGATTGCGCCCCGTGCCGTAGCGCTTATAGAAATCCCTCGCGGAGGATTTCGGAATTGGCTTTTGCAAATTCCTATAAAAACCATGAGGCGAGAGGCTAAAACGGACCGTAACAGCTTATCGCCGTACACGATTGTCAGCTCATTGGTCGCTAGGCATTCCCGGAACTCGCGCAGAAGCACAAAATCCCAGGTGCTTGCCTGAGCCCAGTGAGCTTATCCTAGGGTCGAATCAGTTCGAGACCCGGGGAATCTGGTTGGCGTGGCCGGATAGGGATCCGCAGTCCCTGGCAAGCATAAGAGTCCGCCCATTTTTCCCAAGCGCTACAATTCCAGGCCTGGCCGAATTGGACGTCGCGGCTTGGCTCGACCCCTCGCCGGCCAGTTACCACCGTCTTCGCTCGACATGCTTATTTCATGCCGGGAAAGGAGAGTCGGCTGGCAAGTCACCGACGAGCACGTCGCCCAGGCGGCGGAGGAGCGCTCCAGTAAGACCTCGCAACGACTGGTTTGGAGCCCGGATGTCAGGGCTCGACCCGCAAAAAGCCGCAGGTCTTTGAATGGTGTACAAATGCTTGTGGGCGACGAGGGACTCGAACCCCCGACCCTCTCGGTGTAAGCGAGATGCTCTAACCAACTGAGCTAGTCGCCCCGGTGCCAGTCCTTTTCCAGGACA
>JALORD010000253.1 GCA_025459145.1 Pirellulaceae bacterium
CCCGCCATCAGGGCGAACCGCTTGGCCAGTCCGTCGGCCTCGCGGCCGCGGTGCGAATAGGCTTCGCAGGTTCGCAGCCCCAGATACGCCAGGTAGATGCACAGACCTGCCAGGAACGCGCCGTGCGTATTCGTCCAGACGATCAGAATCAGCGGGACGATCCACAGCATCCGCAGCCGGTCGATCGAGTATTCGAGCGGCTCAAAATCCTGCGGCTGCCAGCCGCGGAGCTCGCGAAACCGGGGGAACCGGTTAAACCACTCGAGCGACAGTTGCCATTTGCCTTCCCAGCCAGCGAAGCAGTAGGAGAGCGTCGCCAGGAACAGAACGAATAGCGTGTACGAGAACATCTGCGGCCGGAGAAGCCACTGCGGCCCGAGGCAGACCGCTGCGAGGAGCACGCTCGCGCAAGCGGGAATCAGGCTCACTCCCTGCTGAAAAGCGCGGTGCAGCATCCAGCTGACCAGGGCCATCCCCAGCACGCACTTGAAGGCCAAGAGTCCCGCGCCGCCGAACCAGTCATTGCCGATCGCCAGGGCGTATTCGGCCAGGATCTCGTGATTGATCCAGGGATAGCCTTCAGCCAGGTACGAATAGGTGGTCGTTGTGGGCAGGCCGTACGCGAGCGCGTCGCGCCCGTACTGCACATGTCCCCACAGATCGGGATCGACGATGTTGATCGACAGCGCTACACCGCAGGCCAGGACGACGGCTACGACAATGCCGCGGTCGAGCCAGCGAGGAAGACTGACAGTGATCTGGTCGTCGGAAAGCAGGCGCTCGAGCGACATAGCCGGCACAGGTCGGCGAGGAAGAATTCGGCGAGCCGCTGGGCCCGCACTCGGGGACAACGAAACCCTAGGTCGCTTCGCTTGGGATCGGGCCGTGCGCGTGCGGCCATCGCTGGTTCTGCGGGACATGCCGCCCCCCGCGCCGCCGATTGCACCGCTTGGAGCGGCTGTAGGGGGCCAGTACGATTGGGTCCGGTTCGTCCGCGCGACTCCTTTCTGTTACAGGCGCCATGCAACGACACGTTGAAATCGACGGCATTCAGCTACACCTCAGCCAGCCGCACGAAAACCGCAGCCAGTGGATCGGGCAGCACGAAATCCTCAAGCAGCTTTTGGCGTGCTGGCTGGTAGTGAACGAGCAGGACTTGCCGCTGACCCCGCGGCTCATCGGGACGCCCGGCATCGGCAAGACGGCGCTCGCCATGGCCGGGGCCAAGATGCTGGGGCGCGAGCTTTATATTTACCAGTGCACGGCTGATACGCGGCCCGAGGATTTGCTGATCACGCCGGTCCTGGCCGAGAGCGGCAAGATTGCCTATCACGCCTCGCCGCTGGTCACGGCACTCATTCGCGGCGGCGTCTGCATCCTGGACGAAGGAAACCGGATGAACGAAAAGTCGTGGGCCAGTTTGGCCCCGCTCTTCGACCAGCGGCGGTACGTCGAGTCGATCGTGGCCGGAATCACGATTTCGGCGCATGCCGATTTTCGCTGCGCCGTGACGATGAACCAGGACGAATCGACCTACGAGATTCCCGATTACATCTTGAGCCGGCTGCAGCCGACGCTGGCCCTGGGGTTTCCCGATCGGCAGGACGAGATGGCGATTTTGCAGTATCACCTGCCGTTCGCCGAAACCGACATGCTGGCGATGACGGTCGAGTTCCTGCAGCATGCGCACGAGCTGAAGCTCGACTTTTCGCCCCGCGACGGGATCAACCTGCTGCGGTATGCCATCAAGCGGCTGGCGCAGGATCGCGAACATCCGCTGGGGAAGGATGTCGCCTGGCGCGAAGCGCTCGAGAAGTGCCTGGGGGAGGACGCGCTCGATATCGAAGCGGCCGCACAAAGGCGGGCCCGCACGCTCGGCGGCAGCAACGTCCCCCTGGGCCTCGGCGACTTCTTCTTCGACCCCGACGACCCGCTGCATCCGGATCGGGAGGAGGATGAGGAGGAGGAGGAATAGTGGGGAGGTTCGAATGCAAACTCACGCGAAAGCCGATCCAAACCTCGTTGGAAGCCACCTAATTCGCGGCGTTCAGTTGTTCTTGTAGTCGCCGGACTTCCACGTGTTGAGTGTTCAAGCAGACGGTCGCGAGAAGTTGGCGAACCTGAGCCCGGTTTTCTTGCGACTTCTTAGCGTGGTGCAGCAAGGCGCCCGCCGCATTCTTCCGTGCGGCACTCCACTCGTCGTCCGCCGTAAGTGCTTGGACGAGATCAGCAGCGGCGAGGGCGATATCGCGTTTGTACTTGGACAATTGCCACAAGGCCCAGGCGCTGTAGTTTCGCACGGTTACGTCCGCACAGCGCAGGTTGCGGCCGAGTGGCGCGATATGGCTCACCAAGTCGTACTTCCGCTTGGCGAGGTTGCCCACGGCGCAAGCCGCCTGCATCCGCACCCGATCGCTCGCGTCTTCCAGAAGTCGCAGCAGCGGCCCTACTGCGGCGGCGACATCCGTTTTCCAAGCACATTGATTTTGAATCACCGCACAGGCTTCGGTGCGAACGGCCCAATCTGGATGGCGCGCCCCGTCGAGAGCAAGTTGCACGATTGCCGCGCCCATCTCAGGATTCGACCCCGGCGAGCCCCACAGGGCATTGAGGACCATCGTCTTCGTTCCCGGATCGTTGTCCGAGAAGAGGGTTGTGAGGCGATTGACATCGCCGGCGAGCCGATAGTGCTCGGCGAGCACAAAGGCGATTGCGGCCCGCCGCTCGCCGACGAGCGCCGCGAACTCATCCCGTAGGAACTGGGCGACTGGACCGCCCGCATCCCGCTCCAGGAGCGAGCGAAAGGGCGTGATTCCTTCGTGAACGTGCAGCCGCTCATCGAACTCGACGAGCGACAACAAGCGACGAAGCTCGGCGGTCGTGGTCACGAGCGACGTGTTACGACCATCGGCTTCCACGGGTCCGTTCCCTGTCCACTGTTCCCCGTCCCCTCGCCCTAATACTTCCGCGGCGTCACGCGCCCCTGCACCCGCACCGGCAAACCCTGGATCCGCAGAAAACCTTCGGCGTCCGTCTGGTTGTACGAGCCGCCCCCTTCCATCGTGGCGATTCCCTCGTCGTACAGGTTGTTGGGGCTGGTGCGGCTGGCGACTTCGAGGTTCCCCTTGTAGAGGTTGAGCGTCACTTCGCCGGTGACGGTCTTCTGGGCGTCGCGGATGAACGCGAACAGCGCGTCGAGCTTGGCCGCGTACCAGAAGCCGTAGTAGACGCTTTCGGCCACGACCGGCGCAAGCTGGTCGCGGAGGTGCATCAGATCGCGGTCCATCGTGAGCTGCTCGACCAGCCGATGGGCCGTGTAGAGGATCGTCATGCCGGGGGCTTCATAGACGCCGCGGCTCTTCATCCCCACGAACCGGTTCTCGACCATGTCGACCAGGCCGACGCCGTTGCGGCCGCCGATCTCGTTCAGCGTCTTGACGATTGCCAGCGGCGAGAGCGACTTGCCGTTCACCGCGACCGGCACGCCTTGCTCGAACTTGACAGTCACTGCCTCGACCTTGTCGGGAGCCTTCCGCGGCGGCGTCACCATGCCGAAGTCGACCGTGTCGACGCCGCTCACCGTGAGGTCTTCAAGCTTGCCCGCTTCGTAGCTGATGTGCAGGCAGTTCTCGTCGCTGCTGTAGGGCTTCGCAACGGAGGCCTTCACCGGGATGTTCTTCTGGTTGCAAAAGGCGATCATCTCGGTCCGGCCAGGGAAACGCTGGCGGAACTTTTCCATCCGCCACGGCGCGATCAGCTTGATCGACGGATCGAGGGCTTCGGCGGCGAGCTGAAAGCGGCACTGATCGTTCCCCTTGCCGGTCGCTCCGTGGGCGTAGGCATCGGCCCCCACTTCGCGAGCCACCTGCAGGCAGACCTTGCTGATCAGCGGCCGGGCGATGCTGGTGCCGAGCAAGTACACCCCTTCGTACTTCGCCTGCCACTGCAGCACGGGAAAGGCAAAATCGCGGCACAGCTCTTCCTGGGCGTCGACAATCCGCGAGGTCTTGGCACCGCAGTCTTTGGCCTTTTTGAGCGTTGCCTCGCGATCTTCGCACGGCTGTCCGAGGTCGACGTAGACGGCATGGACGTCGTACCCCTCTTCGATGAGCCAGCCGAGAATGACCGAAGTATCGAGGCCGCCGGAATAGGCCAGAACGCAGGAAGGCATAGCGGGAGTGCGGGCAAAAGGAGGGTACGAAAAACGGCCGCAGGACGGAGCAGCTTCGCGGCCACAGGACATTGCAGCCCCGATTGTGGTTCGCGGGGTGAAAGCCGGCAAGGGAGTCAAACGCTGTGCGGGACGTGCTAGGGAGCCGCCACGGTCCGCTCGGATTTTTCCCCCGCCGCGGTCAGTTGCAGGACCACTTCCCCCTCGGCAGCGGCGGCCGCGTGAAACTCGGCCGGCGTGGCGACCTGCTTGCCGCCGACATGGCTCACAAAGTCGCCCGGACGCAGGCCGGCTTTCCAGGCAAGGCTGTCCCGCTGGACTTCGACGACGCCGACCGAACCGGCCGGGTCGAGATCGCGGCTCCGCTCGCGAAAGAGGGGTGCAGCCGTGGCGTATTCGACCCGCATGCCGCGCCAGACAGTCGGCGGCACTTCGGCCAAAATTGGCCGCCGCTCCTCGCTCCGCCGCTTGGCGAGCGTGACGGGAATCACGAGCGGCCCGGCTCCCCGCGCCCCCTTTCTCCGCCCACTACCCCCTCGTTCGACCGTCAGCGAGACGATCGTGCCGGCCTGCTTGCCGCTCACAAAGCGAATCAGTTCGAGGTCGTCCCAAACTTCCTGATCGTCGACCCGGGTGATCAGGTCGCCGCTCTTGAGACCCGCAACAGCCGCGGGCGTCGCCGGGACGATGTCCTCGACGAGCGCGCCGCGCTGGCCCGCCTGGCGATCTTCCGCCGTCAGGTACCGCGGCGCGACGCCGAGAAAGCCGTACTCGGGAGCCTGGCCGGTTTTGAGCACGTCGAGCGCTCGGCGAAAATCGTCGTCGACCGGATAGGCGAAGCCGCCGGGCCGCTCGGCTCCCGACATGGCCGCCAGCGACGCGGTGAGGCCAACCATCTCGCCGCGCAGGTTGACGAGCGCTCCGCCGCTCGTGCCCAGTTCGAGCCGGGCGTCAGTCTGGATCAGCGTTCCCCAGTGATGCAGCGTTTCGCGCCCTTCGCTGGGCCGCGACGCATGGCGCGGCGGCGGCGCTTGCCGGGCGAGGTTCGAGACGAGGCCCCAGGTGGCGCTCGGCTGTCCGTCGCGGGCAATCGCATAGGGGTTGCCCAGGGCGATGACGAATTGCCCTTTCTTGAGCGCGCGAGCATTGCCGAGCGGCATTGGCCGCAGGTTGTCGGCCTCGATTTCGAGCACCGCCAGGTCGAGCCACGGATCGGCCGCCTTCACGCGGGCCGCGTACGGCTTGCGATTGACCCAGACGTAAAACTCGGCCGCTTTCACATCGCCCAGAGCGTGATAGGCCGTGACGATGAGCCCCTTGGCGTCGATCACCACGCCGGTGGCGAACTCGTGCGGAATGAACGCCGGATCGGTCGGATCGGTGACGAGCGGCAGTTCGAGCGGCGCCGGCGGCAGCAGCTCGCTCCGCATCGGAGGACGCGGGTCGTCCTTGCGAACGCGGGCGATTGCGACCACCGACTTCTCGGCCTGGGCGATCGCGTCGACGACGGCATCTTCGAGAGCCGCGACGGCGGCCAGTCCTGCCGGCTCACTGCCCGTCTGAGCCACGGCTGGGCTCGCGCAGACGGTCAACAGCACTGCTAGGGCAAGTGCAGCAATTCCTGGCCTGCGCCAGGCTGCACTCGTCGAAACCGCGGCGATCGACACTACTCGCACGCCTGCTCCTCTCAGCCAACTGACAACACTGCCAACTAACAACGCTGCCAACTGACAACACTCACGTGTGGACGCGGTTGCCACGGCTGGGAGAGCGAGCCGTGGCACCCAATCACAGCAGTCTGCAGTTTACGACTCCTCGGCCTCGTCCCCTTCGCCCGGTTCGGGCGCAACCGCTTCGCCCACCGCGCCGCTGGCCAGAATCTTCTCCCGCAGCTCGGCGGTCACTTCGGGATGTTCCTTGAGATAGGCCCGCGCCTTCTCTTTCCCTTGCCCCAGGTAGGCGTCGCCGTATTTGAACCATGAGCCGCTGCGGGCCACGATCTTCTGGGCGATCGCCAAGTCGATGATGTCCCCTTCGTAGCTGATGCCGTTGGTGTGCATCATGTCGAACTCGGCCACGCGGAACGGCGGAGCGACCTTGTTCTTGACGATCTTGGCCCGCACCCGCTGGCCGACGACGTCTTCCCCTTCCTTGAGCTGTGCAATCCGCCGGACGTCGATCCGGCACGAGCAGTAGAACTTGAGCGCCCGGCCGCCGGGGGTCGTTTCGGGGCTGCCGTAGCTGACGCCGATCTTCTCGCGAATCTGGTTGATGAAGATCACCGCGGTCTTGCTCTTGGCGATCGCCCCGGTGAGCTTCCGCATCGATTGGCTCATCAGACGGGCCTGCAGGCCGACGTGCGTGTCGCCGATCTCTCCTTCGAGTTCCTGCCGCGGCACGAGAGCTGCCACCGAATCGATGATGATCACGTCCACCTGGTTGCTCTTCACGAGCATTTCGGTGATCTGCATCGCCTCTTCACCGTTGTTCGGCTGGCTGACGAGCAGCGTTTCGAGCTGCACGCCGAGCTTCTTTCCCCAACTCGGGTCGAAGGCGTGTTCGGCGTCGATGATCGCTGCCACGCCTCCCGCCTTCTGGGCCTCTGCCGCGACGTGCAGAGCGAGCGTTGTCTTGCCGCTCGATTCGGGGCCAAAGATCTCGATGATGCGGCCGCGAGGAATCCCCTGGCCTCCGAGGGCCACATCAAGCGACAGGCTGCCGGTCGGAATTCCCTCGATTTGCAGCGTTCGATCCCCTCCCAGCGGCATGATCGAACCTTCGCCAAACTGCTTTTCGATCTGCTGCAGCGTCGACTTCAGGAGCGAGTTGTTGTTGATCAGGGCGTTGACGGCGGCTTTGCCTTCGGCTGCCGGGCGACTTTTCTCTTTCTTGGCCATGCGGTGGTTGGTCTTTTCAGCGGTTGCAGACACGTCGAACACTCCTTGAAGAGGTGGGT
>JALORD010000254.1 GCA_025459145.1 Pirellulaceae bacterium
CGAGGCCCCCTGTCAACGTTTTGCACGCGAGAATTCCACCGAACCGAGACTTACGTCAATCGCCGAAATCACAAGGCATTAATCGACCTGGCCTTACGCCAAACCGACTCGCCCTAAGTCGCGCCGGATTTTCTGCCAGCCGTGACTAGTCTGGTCACGATTCGTAAAACATGTTCACTAGTGAACAAACCGAATTTGGGCTGTTGTCACGTGTCACGCCTACCCGATCGTCAACTCGGGAATCGAATCGGGCGGAGCGACGGCAACGAGTAAGCGATGGCAGTAAACCAGGTGTGCGAGGAACCAGGACTTGACTTCAGGATGGAATTCGACGCGGGCGAAATTGTCTTCGAAGAGTCGAATTTCGCGCTCCAAGACGCCCATCATCTCCCAGCCGATGAAGTAGATCGGATCGGTTTCCCCCAGTTCCGCGAGATGAGCGACGCCAATCGCGTGCCAAACCGGCAATGACCAGAACTGCTTGCTGGTGCTTTGGGTCCCGAACAGAAAGTAGGGAGCTCGCACTTCGATTGCAATCGACTCGCCGTCAGGCGACGTCCGATAGCCGATGTGGATCTCACGGCTCATCGCAATTCCGTATCTCGACTTTCCGAATCTCGACCAAATCGGGCGAGAACGCATCGCACTCCAGCACCGACCTCCGTCCCTACCCCATCCCCGCCAATTCCGTCGCCGCTTTGACCCGTTTGATCGCGATCATGTAAGCCGCGGTGCGGAGGCTGCATTTTTCGGCGGTGGCCTGGTGCCAGACGGCGTCGAACGCGCGGGTCAGCACGTGGTCGAGTTCCTGCCGGACGCGGTTCAGGCCCCATTTGTAATACTGCAGGTTCTGCACCCACTCGAAGTAGCTCACTGTCACGCCCCCAGCGTTGGCCAGAATATCGGGGAGCACCCGGACGCCCCGCGCGGCCAGGATCTCGTCGGCGTCGGGATCGACCGGGGCGTTGGCCGCTTCGATGATCAGCGGGGCGCGAATCCGCTCGACGTTGGCCTTCGTGATCACGCCGCCCAGCGCCGCGGGAATGAGCAAGTCGACATCCAGCTCGAGGAGCTCCTGGTTCGTGATGTGCTCGGCCTCGCGATATCCCTGCAGCATTCCCTTGTTGCCGAGCGAGTACTTGAGCATCTGCGGAATATCGAGCCCGTCGCGGCGGAAGTACGCGCCCGTATGGTCGCCGACGGCCACAATCTTGTACTCCGATTCGTGCAGGAACTTGGCCGCGTGTGAACCGACGTTCCCGAAGCCCTGGAGGGCGACCGACGTCTGTGTCGGTTTGCGCCCCAGGTGGCCGATCAGCTTGTACGCCAAAATACCCACGCCGCGGCCGGTCGCTTCCTCGCGCCCCTCAATGCCGTAGTGCTCGACGGGCTTCCCGGTGATGACCGCCGGGTTAAAGCCGTGGTACTTCTCCCACTGGTTGCGAATCCAAGCCATTTCCCGGCTGGAGGTTCCCATGTCGGGAGCGGGAATATCGCGGTCGGGACCGATCACGTCGTGAATCTGGTCGGTAAACTTGCGCGTGATCCGCTCGAGCTCCTTGACGCTGTGATGCCGCGGGTCGATGCCGATTCCCCCTTTGGCCCCGCCGTAGGGGAGATCGACCACGGCGGTCTTCCAGGTCATCAGCGTCGCCAGGGCCCGCACTTCGTCGAGATCGACCTCGGGGTGATACCGCAGCCCCCCCTTCATCGGGCCCCGCGAATCGTCGTGCTGCACCCGAAAACCGATCAGTGTTTTGAGAGTCCCGTCGTCCATTTCGACCGGAATCTGCACCTGCACTTCCCGCTTCGGTACGAGCAGGAGCTGCTGCATCGAGTGGTCGAGGCCCAGCCGCTCGGCGGCGTGATCGAAGTAGAGGCGAACGGCTTCGTAAGCTTTCATCAGTGGTTGGCAATATCCGAGGGACGAAGCGGGGAGAGGAAACGGCGCAAGGAAATGGCGCGCGGAAGTCGTACAATTCTATCGCCTGGCGCTGGGCCGTCGAAACCTGGCGGGTAACATCCTCCCGATTCGCTTTCCCCGCTGGGCAGCGAGGGGTACATTGGATTAGTGGGCTGCGCGGCAGCATTCGCGCTCGCCTTGCGCCTCGCTCGTCGCCGCCAGATCCCCTGGCAATATTCGCCCCATCGTTACGACCAGAAGCAGGACCCGAGCGTGAGCGTATCGATTGCCGAATTCTGGAAGCTTCTGGAACAGAGTCGGCTGCTCTCCCCCGAACAGTGCCGACAGCTGCAGGCTGATTTTAGCCAGGTCAAAGGGGCCGCGGCCCAGGGCAACGCCAAAACCGTGGCCCAGTGGTGCACGGCGCGAAACATCCTGACCGAATACCAGGCGACGATCTTTCTAGCCGGTCGCCACGGTCCTTTCTATTTTGGCGATTACAAGGTTTACGACCGGGTCGACCGCGGCCGACTGAGCGGCCAGTTCCGCGCGGTCCACGCGGCGACCGGACACCCAGTCCTGCTGCAGTTCCTGACCGGCGCGTGGAGCAAAGATCCCGCCGCCTGGGCGGCCGCGGCGGCGGACCTGCGATCTGCAGCGGCGATTTGCTCGCCACATGTCCAGCGGTGGTTCGAGCCGGTCGATGTGCAGTCGTTCAAGTTCCTGGTGAGCGAAGACCTCCGTGGGCAGTCGCTGGCCGAGCGCCTCGCCGCGGGACGCTTGCCGCCGGCCGAGGCGTGCCGCGTCGTTCGCCTGGCGGCGCTGGGCCTCGCGCAAATGCACGCTCACAGCCGGATCCATGGCGATGTGCGGCCGGAAAACCTGCTGCTCGAGCCGATCGCGGGCGCGCCCGACAATGTGAAGGTGCTGCTCGCGCCGCACGAGGTGCCCGGACCGGTCGATCTCGCACAACTCGCCAGCACGCCCGAAGGGCTTGCGCGGCTCGACTATCTTGCGCCGGAACTGGCGACGCCGGGCAAAGCGCCCGATGCGCTGACCGACACATACGCCCTGGGCTGCACGCTCTACACGCTCCTCGCCGGAATGCCGCCGTTTGCCGGCGGCCACTGGCAACAAAAAATGGCCCGGCACGCGACCGAGCCGATCCGGCCGCTCGAATCGTTCGGTGTGCCGCCGGCTGTCGCGCAGGTCGTCGCGTTCATGATGGCCAAGAACCCGGCGGTCCGCTTCCCGTCGCTGGCGGTCGTGGCCGAGCAGCTTCTGCCGCTCGTCGATCCGGCCGCGCGGCACGAGATTTATCCACAATCGCCGCCGACGCTTGCCAGCTACGAGCGCTCGCTCGCCCAGCGGCGGACGCAGTCGGCGAGTGCTTCGGCAGCCGGCGGTGCTTCCCGCGGCGCAAGTGCACCCCCCGGGTTTAAGCTCGATGTGGGCGATGGCGGAAGTTCGCGGACCACCACGGGTACCAGCGCCGCCACCGCCGCGGCGCTCAAGAGCCGCAAAGAAGCGCAGCAGCGGAAGACGCTGGCGATCGGTCTGGGGGCTGCGGCGCTGCTCATCATCGGGGCGATCGTGGGCGTGAACATGATGGGGACGGGGACGAAGCCCGAACCTGTCCCGCAAATCGCCGACGCGGGCGATCCCGAGCCGATCGCCCGGATCGAACCGACGCCCACCGCAACGGGTGCCGGCAATGGTTCCACGAAGAGCGGGACACCTTCGCTTCCCGCGGACAACACGGGCAAGGGCACTGGCAAGGCAGCTCAGCTATCGCCGGAGACACCCGCCGCCCCAGCCGCGGTCCTCGCGCAGGAGATCGTCCCCGACGACGGCTCGCTCCTCTGGGCCTCCCCCACAGCTGGTGCGCCCGTTAATCTGCGCCTCGTCCCGCCCGCCGCCGAGATGTTCCTGATCGTCCGCCCGGCGGAGCTGCTCGCCACGAGCGAAGGCGAAAAGCTCCTTGCAGCTCTGGGGCCCGATTTTTCCACCTCGCGCACCGCCTGGGAACAAGCCGCCGGCGTGCCGCTCGCCGAGATCGAGCAGCTGATCGTCGCCTTTCACAACAACGACGCGCAGTTCCCCCGGCTGTCGTACGTCGTTCGCACCGCAGCCGAGATTCCGCCAGCCGACCTGGTCGTTCGCTGGGGCAATCCGGCCGCCGCCAAGACCGAAACCGGCGCGTCGCTCTACGCCTCCGACAAGCGGGCGTATTACCTGGGCACTTCGCCGCAGGACGCCCGGTCGTTCGTGTTTGGCGATGTGCGCGACATTCAGGAAGTCGCCAAGGTGGCCGGCAATCCGCCGACCTTGCGCCGCGAAATGGCCCGCCTTGCCAAAACGCTCGACGCCGATCGGCACCTCACGCTGCTCGTCTATCCGCCGTTCCTCTGGAACGACGACGGCGAGCCGCTGTTCGCCGGCGACCGCCGCCGCCTCCGCGAGCCGCTGTCGTGGCTGCTCGGCGATGGTCTCCTCGCGGCCGCCGCCAGCGTGCACCAGGGCGACGCCCTCTACGCCGAGGCCCGCCTGATCGGCTCGCTCGATCAGCCGCCGCGCGAGCTCTCGGCCGGTTTCCGCGAGCGGCTGTCGCAAATTCCCACCGGCATCGAGGACTACCTGGTGCAGCTCTCGCCGCCACCGTACTGGAAGAAACTGGCGTTCCGCTTTCCGGGCATGGTGCGGGCTCTCGATGCAAATCTGCGGGTTGGCGTCGAAGACGACCAGGCGATCGTCAACTGCATCCTGCCCCCGAACGCCGCGCATAACCTGCTGCTCGGGGCCGAGCTCGTCGTCGCCACCGCGCCGGGCCCGGCGGTCGCCGCCGTGGAGCCGCCCGCCGGTCCGAAGACGATCGACGAAGTCCTCGCCGTCAAAACGACCTACACGTTCGACAGCCAGTCGCTCGAATTCGCAATGCGCGATCTGGCCCTCGACGTGCAGGACAAAATCAAGGGCTCGCCGGTCCCGTTCGAGATCCGCATCCTCGGCACCGACCTCGAAAAGGACGGCATCACCCGCAACCAAACGATCCGCGACTTCAAGCACGAAGACCGCTCGGTCGCCGACATCCTCACCGCCCTGGTGATGAAGGCCAACCCGATCACGACGGTGAAGGACCCGTCCGAAACCGATCAAAAACTGATCTGGGTCGTCGGCCCCGATCCCGACAACCCGGCCAAACAAATCATCCTCATCACCACCCGAGCCGCCGCCGCCACCAAGAACTACAAGCTGCCAGCCCCGTTCCTGCCAAAGAATGCGTAAGCAAGTGCTAGTGGCTAGTGAGAGACCAATGACCAATGACTCTCCCCTAGCCCCCAGCCGTAGCCCCCAGCCCTAGCCCCTGGCCCCTAGTCCCTAGCCCGCCGCCCCCATGTCCCTCTTCTCCATCACCTGCACGACCTGCAAATCGCGGCTCTCGGTCCGCGATGCCGGGGCGATCGGCCAGATTCTGGCCTGCCCCAAGTGCGGCGGCATGGTGATGGTCCGGCCTCCAGCCGATTGGCAGCAGACGCCCGACGCAAGCGCGCCGGCGGCCATCGCATCCCCATCCGCTGCTCCACAATTCGCCGCGCCACAATCGGCCGCTCCAAAAGCAGCCGCAACTCAGTCCGCCGCAACTCAGCCAGCAGCCAAGCAACCGCCCCAGCCGCAGGCACGTCCTCCGGCCGACGATCAAACGGCCACCGACATCCCGCAACCCGGCAGCCGGGCCGCCCGCCGCGACGCCCAGGCCACGCTCAGCGATTCGCACTTCGACGCCGTCGACGACCTGCTTTCGAACGCTCCGCCCCGCGTGCCGCAAACGGCCATCCCGCCGGCACACGCGTCCCCGGCTCACCCGACAAATCCCCCCGCCGCCGACCCGGCCAGCGTCCCCCGCAGCCGATTTTCCGGCGGCGCGCTCCCCGCTCCTCCGAAAGCCGCGGCCGCCGAGCAGGCTCCGCCGCCCGTCGCGCACCCCAGCGGCCAGGCCGATGCCACCGAGCACGAGCCCGTCGATTTCGAAGAAGCGATCGCCGCCAGCCGCGTGCGGCCGCGAAATTACTGGCCCTTCTACTTCGGCGCCTTCGCCGCGGGCACCGCGCTGGCCGTCGCCGTCGTCGTCGCCGCCAGCAACTACTTCGCCGATCGTTCGCCCAGCGGACCGATCGCCAAAGCCGGCGGCGGCGGACCCGCGTCGCCCCCCGCCGACCCCGCCGACCCCGCCGACACGAATAACACCGCCAGCAACACCCCTGATAGCGACCCCAGCACGAGCGGCCCCGACGCCAATCCGACCAGCTCCGGCGAACCGACCGCGCCCTCCACCAAGCCGCCGACAACGGACCCCGCGCGAGACCCCGCCGATCCGCCGGCAAATCCCGACCAGAATCCCGCCGACCCCGACCCCACTCTTCCGGTCGAGCCCGCCAATCCGCCAACCGATACTCCCCCGGCTGATCCGGTCACAGCCACTCCCGCGCCGCCGCGCCCCCTCTCGCCGTTCGATCGGTTGCTCGAGAACGACCCCGATCCGCTCGCCCGGCCGACCGATCCGCCCTCCCCCGCCGCTCCCGGCAGCGAAGCCCCGCCCGACCCGGCTGAGGCCACGCGCCCCGCGCTCCCCCGTCCGCCCGAGCGGACGGTCGACCTCGCGGCCCGCCTGGCCGATCCGCTCCCGCTGATCGAAGCGGCCGACACGCCGCTCGTCGATTTCCTCGGCGTCCTGGCCGATTTCTCGACCATTCCGATCACGCTCGACCCCGACGGCCTCCCGCTCGTGCAGGCCCGGGCCACGTCGCCGATCAATTTCAAGCTGCAGTCGACCACCGTCGGCCAGGCCCTCCGCACCGGCATCGCCCCCTACAAGCTGGCGGTGGTCGAGGAAGGCAATCAGCTCGTCGTCACGCTCGCCGAGCCGCCGGCGATGCGCAAGCTCAACTACCCGCTCGCGGGCCTGGCCGAAACCGAGGCCGAGGCCGAGTACCTGGCCGACCTGATCCGCAGCCTTGTCGCCCCCGAGTCGTGGCAGCCGCTCGCCGCCGCCGTCGACATGGCCCCCGAAGAAAGGGCCGCCGCGGAAGACAGCCCCGCCGAAGCCCCTGCGGACTCAGACGCCGCGGGCGAAGCGCCCGAATCGACCGCCGCCGCCGGCCGCGGCACGATCGACGTCGCCGCCGACAAACTCGCCATCCAGCAGAC
>JALORD010000255.1 GCA_025459145.1 Pirellulaceae bacterium
CTCGCCTCGGCCGACAAGTTCGGCGATCACACGACCACCACCCGGCCGCCGTTTGCCCTGTGGGTCGATACGTTTCGTCCCGAGATCGACCGGCGGCGGTGGTATCACCGCTTTTCGGCCCTCACGGCGACCGCGGGCGGATTCGATATCGAGCGCGATGTGCGGACCAATCACGGACCGCTGGGTGCCCTTTATCCGACGAACACCACCCACAAGCAGAAGGAAGGGGACAGCGGGACGTTCATTTACCTCATCCCGAACGGTCTGAACGAGCCGGAGCAGCCGATGTGGGGAGGCTGGGCCGGGCGTTATGGGCTGATGGAAGACGCCGCCGGCAAGCCGTACTACTGGGCCAATCAGGCTGACACGGTGAAGGGCTCCACGCATCGCGAGCACGCGCTCGGCCGCTGGGCCGCGCACCTGCAGAACGACTTCGCCGCCCGGATGGATTGGTGCGTGCAGGATCGCGCGGGCGCCAACCATCCGCCGGTCGTTCGAGTTCAGGGAAACTTGAAACGAACCGTCAAGTTGGGCGAGCAGGTGACGCTCGACGCCTCCGCCACAACCGACCCCGACGGCGACGAGCTGACTTACGAGTGGCTGGTCTATCCCGAACCGACCAGCTTCACCGGCGAGCTGCCGGCGATCGACCGTGCGAACGAGGCGAAAGCTTCGCTCACATTCCCGCCAGTCGACCAGCCGGTGAGCCTCCACGTCGTCCTCGCCGTGACCGACAGCGGAAAGCCGCCGCTGACCCGCTACGCCCGCGTTGTCTTGTCGGTCGAGCCGGAGTAGGGACAAGTGTCGAATGTCGAAGGCCAAATGTCGAAGGAAACACGAACGACCAATGACGAATGAGCGAGCATGAGGGACAAGCGTGCCGCTGATCGCCGGCTTCCGACTTCCGACCTCTCCCACACCCACTGGCCACCAGTCGCTTCCCTCGCCCCTCACCGCCCCTCCCCCCCGCACAACCGGACATGTTCTGCCCTTTTTTCATGCGCTAAGGGCTCTTGGCGCTAGTGGCTTTGGGGCGGGCAACTAGCGTGAAATCTGTGGCCTGCGTGTCAACCGTTCGGTGCATTCGCGGGGCCGATTGTTTCCGCTCCTTGGCTTGTTTCCATCGCTTGTCAGCCCGAGCCACCTTGGGTGCACGCGGCCAGGCCTGGATGCGGCTTTCCGCTAGAGAGCAGCAGCATGAATCCCGGGATCCTCGTCTTCACTCGTGACCAGAATCTGCTCCTCGACCTGGGGCAGCACCTCGACGGAAAAAACCCGATCGTCCCCTGCGAGACGCTCGAAAGCCTTCCCTCCCGGCTGCACGCCCAGCCCGTGGGGGCCGTGCTCGTGCATCTCGATCGGGCGACGCTCAACGGCTATTCGCCGGCCCGGTTTATGGCCGAGATCGACGATGCGATCGATAGCGCGCCGCTCTACGGCCTGCTCGACCAAGACTGTCCGCCGCGGCTGAAAAAGCTCGCCGAAAAGTCAATCGACGACTGCCTTCAGTTGCCGCTCGATTTTCCCCGCCTCCGCCGCCTCTTGGCCGACAAACAGGATCTGGGAGCGGAACTGGCCGGCTTTTGGAACGAAATGCCCCATCGCGAGCTGCACGGCCGCAGCCGGTCACTCGTCACGTTCACGCCGGAAATGTTCGAGATGCTCGACGAGATCAAGGTCGCAGCCCGGCACAATGTGACGGCCCTCTTGATCGGCGAAACGGGGAGCGGCAAGACCTTTCTGGCCCGCTTGATCCACGAGATTTCCGACCGCCGCGAAGAGCGTTTCTGCACGGTCGCCTGCGGCGCGTTGCCGCCGGACCTCATCGAAAGCGAGCTGTTCGGCTATGTCAAAGGTGCCTTCACCGGGGCCGACCGCGATCGCGAGGGCAAGTTCGCCGCTGCCGGCCGCGGTACGCTGCTGCTCGACGAAATCGACGTCCTCCCGCCGGAGCAGCAGGCCAAGCTCCTCCGCGTGATCGAAACGGGAGAGTACGAGCCTGTCGGCAGCAACGAAACGCAGCACAGCCAGGCCCGTCTGATCGTCGCCAGCAATTACAACCTCGAAGAACTGGTCCGCGGCGGCAATTTTCGCACCGACCTCTACTATCGGCTCAATATCCTGAACTTCCGGCTGCTCGCGCTCCGCGAGCGGCCGCTCGATATCGAGTACCTGGCCCGCAAGTTTGCCCTCGAACACAGCCGGACGCACAGTATCGCCCTGCGGACGATCGAGCCGGAGTTTCTGGAGATGCTGCGGGCGTATCACTGGCCGGGGAACATTCGCGAGATGGAAAACGTCATCCGTCGGGCGGTGCTTTATTGCCAGCGGGGCGTGCTCTCGGTCGGCGATCTGCCCAGTTCGCTCCGCTCGTCGGTCGCGAGCCAGCGGGCCTTGCCGGAACATTTGTCCAATGAACTGCCGCGGGGCTTTGAGTCCCGTGAGCACTTCGTTCAGCACGGACAGCCTGGCCAACACGGGCCGCCGCATGAGCTGCGAGAACCGGAGTCGGCCTTGCCGCGCGACGGCGAGCAGCCGCACCCCGACTCCCCGGCTTACACCCCCTCGCGCGAAGCGATCCGGCCGGGCGCTGGGCCGCTCGTCAACCTGAGCCGACCGAACCGCCCGCTCGCGGCGGAAGGTCCGCTGGCCGATCTGCTCCCGCCGGCGATTGGCAATCGCGTCGGCTCTTCGGCCACCCGGCTGCATCCGTTTCGCCAGCCGATGCCGCTGCAAACGGCGAATCATCCGCCGCTCTATCAGTCGGTCGACCACAATCCATCGCGCGCGTTCGAATCCGAACGCGGCGGCACGGCCACACTGGCGGCGCCCCCGTCGGCCGCGGTCGGCACCGCCAATCTGGTCGGCACAGCATCCCGCTCGCTCGAAGCCCGCGTCGATGTCCTCGAGCGCCGCATCATCGAAGACTGCCTGCAGCGCAACAACTTCCGCCGCAAAGAGACGGCCGCCGAACTGGGGATCAGCCGCGTGACGCTGTACAACAAGATGAAGAAGTTTGGGCTGATGTAGAAAAGTGTATCCTTCGATGATTCGCCGAACACTCTGACGACCCATCATCGCACAAGCGCTCATCAAGCTGGCAGCGATTGCTCGAACCGCAAGGCGGTGCGCCGTAGCCGACGAGTCGATGTTGGGCACTCCCGGACGACTAATACGGGCCATCCGCTTCCGCGACGCGGAGGTCGATCTCGACGATCGCGCGGCGCGGTAGCCAGACGAACTTCCGCGCTGACATCCCGCGGATATCGAGTTTTCCGCGGTCGAAGACGCTTGCCATTGGTCGTGCTCACGCCTTGAGGCACCTGCCGGCAAGTGCGGTACAATCGTGCCTGCACGGAACAGTCGCGGTAACGTATCGGCGAACACTCGCTGGTGCCGGCTCCTCGCCAGCCGCGGTTCGCCGATCAATCCGGTAGGACTTTGTCCCAACGTATTTGCACGTATGAAGATCACCCGTATCGAGACACTCGTTTGTCATGCCCGGATGCGTAACTGGGTGTTTGTGAAGGTGCTGACCGACCAGGACGGGCTGTTTGGCTGGGGGGAGGCGACGCTCGAGTGGCATACCCGCGGCGTGGTCGCGGCGATTGAAGACCTCGCGCAGCTCATCGTCGGCGAGGATCCAACGCGGATCGAGCATCTGTGGCAGATGATGTATCGGCAGCACTTCTGGCACGGGCACGGTATCGTCCGTTCGACGGCGATCGCCGGGATCGACCTGGCGCTGTGGGACATTTTGGGTAAGGTCACCGGGCTCCCCTGCTCGAAGCTGTGGGGCGGGCCGGTGCGGGATTATGTGCGGACGTATTGCCATCTGGGGGGCGGACGGATGGAAGACTTTTACGAGACAGCGGCAGACGACGCCAAGCGATTTGCCGACCTGGCTCGGCAGGCAGTGGCCGACGGGTTCACGGCTTTCAAGTCGATGGCGGTGCCGCCGACGATGCCGCTTGACGGCCTCAAGCCGATTCGCGCGGCGGAGGCGGCGGTCGCGGCGATGCGGGAGGCGGTGGGCGACGGGGTCGACATCATGGTCGATTGCCACGCCCGCCCGTCGCCGGCGATGGGACTGCAGTTTGCCAAGGCGCTCGAACCTCTTGGGCTCTACTTTTTCGAAGAGCCATGCTGGCCCGAGAGCATCGACGGTTTGGCGACAATCGCCCGGGCCGTGTCGACGCCGATTGCGACGGGTGAGCGGGTGACGCATCTGGCTGGTTTTCGCGACCTGTTTGCCGCGCGAGCGTGTGCTGTGTGTCAGCTCGACATCACGCACTGCGGCGGACTCACGGAGGCTCGCCGCGTCGCCGCCCTGGCCGAAGCGTACCGGATTGCCCTCGCGCCGCACAATCCGCAGGGGCCGGTCAGCACGGCGGCATCGCTGGAGTTCGGCTTTTCACAGCCGAGCTATGTGATCTGCGAGACGGTGCACGAAGATGTTCCGTGGCGGCAGGATGTTGTCGAGGAAGGATTCACGGTCGAGAAGCAAGGCCGGCTGGTCCGCCCCAACACGCGGCCGGGCCTGGGAATCACGATCAACGAAGCCGAAGTCCGCAAACATCCGTTCAAGCAGGAGACGCTGCAACGCGTGTTCTATGCGGATGGGAGTGTGGGAGATTGGTGAAGGGGACTACCCGCATTTCCTCAAACGGCGAGAACTCGCCGCACTCCACCCGCTCGCCGCACTCCCAAACCTAGCCACCAGCCACTTCTCCTCCTATGCTTCGACAACTGCGCGGTGTTTTGCCGATTGTTCACACTCCGTTTACCGAGGGGGACGAGATCGATACGTCTGCCCTCGCGCGGGAGATCGACTGGGCGTATCGCATGGGGGCCGATGGACTGGGGACCGGGATGGTTTCCGAGATCCTTCGGCTGACGGCCGACGAGCGGCGCGAGCTGACCCAGCGAATCGCCGAGCTGAGCGGCGGCCGCGGAGCCGTGTTTGCCGCGGTCGGCGCCGAAAGCGGCAAGCAGGCGTTGGCGTATGCGCAGCATGCCGAGCAGGTGGGATGCGACGCGGTGATGGCGGCACCGCCGCTGACGACAAGCCTCTCGACCGAGGCGATCCTCGACTATTTCCGTGAGATTGCCGACGGCGTTTCGCTGCCGGTGATTGTGCAGGATGCGTCGGGCTACGTCGGGCAGGCGATTCCACTGGCCGTGTATGTGCAGCTGCTCGAGCGGTATGGCGAGGAGAAGATTCTGTTCAAGCCGGAGGCGTCGCCGATTGGTCCGAACCTGTCGGCTCTGCGCAACGCGACAGGCGGACGGGCGAAGATTTACGAGGGTTCCGGCGGTATTCTGCTCGTCGACAGCTTTCGCCGCGGGATCGCCGGGACGATGCCGGGGATGGACCTGCTCGACGGGATCGTGGCGATCTGGCGAGCGCTGGCCCGCGGCGACGATGCGGCCGCGTATGCGATCTACTTTCCGATCTGTGCGATCGTGGCTCTGCAACTGCAGGCCGGGCTCGATGGATTCCTGGCGATCGAGAAGTACCTGCTGGTGAAGCGGGGCCTATGGGGATCGGATCGCCGGCGCGCGCCGGTCGGCTGGTCGCTCGATGAGGAGACCGCGCACGAGGTCGACCGCCTGTTTGTCATGCTCATGCAAGCTTTGGAGCCGCGCCGATGAATCGTGTCGAAACGCCGCAGTCCCGTGTGTTGGCGGCGGCCGGCCGGGCCGATATCACGCCTCCCGTTGGCATCTATCACCGGATGTGGGGCGCGGCCTTGCACGACCGGGCCACCGGAGTGCATCGCCCGCTCGAAGCGACGCTCTTGTGGCTTGCGCCAGTTGGCGGCGATAGGGGTGATTCGCGGCTGCTTGTGTCGCTCGACCACTGCATTCTCGATTCGGCCGAGATGCAAAGTCTCCGCGGAGCGATGGCGGCGGCGACCGGCATTCCGGCGGCGCAGATTCATATTGCCCTGTCGCACACGCACGGTTCGGGGTGGATGTCGCGTTCGCGGAGCCATTTGCCCGGCGGCGAGCTGATTGCTCCGTATCTCGACGGCTTGGCCGGCACGCTCGCGGAACTGGCTCGCTCGGTACAGCCGCGACTCGTGCCGGCGACGATTGTGTACGGCGTGGGCCGCTGCGCGCTGGCGGCGCATCGCGACTTTCTCGATGCCGAGCGCGAGACGTACGTCTGCGGATTCAATCCAGCGGGACTGGCCGACGATACGCTCGTGGTGGGGCGGGTGACCAGCGAGGCGGGCGACACGCTGGCGACGATCGTCAACTATGCCTGCCACCCGACGACGCTCGCCTGGGAAAACACACTGATCAGCCCCGACTGGGTCGGCGCGATGCGGCAGGCGGTCGAGTCACACGCGGGGGGCGTGTGCCTGTTTCTGCAGGGAGCCTCCGGAGATTTGGGGCCCCGCGAAGGGTTTGTCGGCGATGTGCGGGTGGCTGATCGCAACGGCGAGCAGGTGGGCTATGCGGCGCTGGCCGCTTTAGCCGGGCTACCCGCGGCTGGGACGGAGTTTGTCTATCGCGGGCCGGTCGTTTCCGGGGCGACTCTGGGGACATGGGCGCATCAGCCGAGCGGCGCCGCGGAATTGTCGCGGCAGGCGTTCTGGCGCTGGGAATCGCTCACAGTCGAGCTGCCGTACCGACACGATCTGCCGACGATTGAAGCGACGACTGCCGAACGCGAGCATTGGCTGGCCGAGGAAGCCGCGGCGCGGGGAGCCGGCGACGAAGAGCGGCTGCGAATCGCTCGGGCGCAGGTCGAGCAGCGGTCGCGGCAACTGGCCCGGCTCGGGGCGCTCGCTCCGGGGCGGACGTGGCCGCTGCCGGTGGAGATCGGCCTCGTGGGAGATGCGGTGTGGGTGCTGGTGCCCGGCGAACTATATCAAGTGGTGCAGCGGACGCTGCGCGAGCGGCTGGCTCCGCGCTTGGTCATCGTCAGCACGGTGACGAACGATTGGCAGCCCGGCTACATCCCGCCGGCGAGCGCCTACGGCTACGGCATCTATCAGGAGATCATCGCGGCGACGGCGCCCGGGGCGCTGGAGGTTTTGATCGAGGCGATC
>JALORD010000256.1 GCA_025459145.1 Pirellulaceae bacterium
TCGCGTCTCGTCGTGCTTGCGGACTTGCTTCCGCTCGACGTCGTACACCAAGCCCAGTTCGTCGAGCACCATCGTCACCGAGTCGAGCGAATCGCTGAACAGGTGCAGGTCAATATCGCTCCCGGCGCGGACGTGCCCCGTCAAGACGCTACCGATTAGCCGGGGGCGGAAGCGGGCCAAATGCTGCATCAGCCGGAGGGCAGACAGTCGCATATCGCGGAGGTTCCGGCTGCGGGCTTCCCCTTCGTGCAGCCGGGCGAAAGCCTGAATCTCGTCGCGGATTTCGACGTTGCTGGGGAGATCGGCCGGTTTGACCCATCCTTGGCAAATGCGGTGGGCGGCCTTTTGTTTGGCGCGGTAGTACTCCGACTCTTCGCGGAGATACATCAGCCGGGCGGCTTCCCAAGCGATTTGCCGCCGCAGTTTCGATCCGGTCATTCCGAGGCGCCGTAAGCCCAGTTGCGCGGCGCGCGGCAGAAGAAATCAAAAACGTACGTCAACATGCAGGTCGCCTTGCTCGACAAACCGGCACGGCCACCTATGCTCTCGCGACCTCACCGTGAGACGCTCGAGCCCATAAACGGGTTCGGCTCTCGCGACGGATAGGCGTCACGGAGCCGAACTGCTGTCGGAGGAATTATACGCCTCAGGCCTTTGGCGGGAAATTCGTTGCGGAGACGTTCCCCGCCCTCTCCCCCAATGGGGCGCCGAATTGATCCTTTAGACCATTCCCTTCAGGCCCTTCAGCGGGCGGACCTTCACGACATTCTTGGCCGGCTTGGCAGGAACATCCATCAGTTCACCCGGCTTGAATGGGTTCGGCACACCCTTCTTGGCGGGTTGAGCCGGTTTCCGCACGACGACGATCTTCGCCAGTCCCGGAATCTGGAAGACGCCGGGGCCCTTCTTGCCGAGCGCTTTTCCAATTTCGGTGGTAAGCGCATCGAACACCGCGCCGATGTCCTTCTTGGAGAGACCGGTCGACGTCGCGATGTTGGCAAACACTTCCGACTTGCCGGCTGCCTTGGGACTGGGAGCTTTTTTGGCCATCTTGTGCCACCCTCCTTGCGAGGTTTGATCGAGAGAATTTGAAACCAGTTGTACGTCCGTCCGCATCGCGGACTAGCGTCTGCGCTAGGCGGATTGGCGGATGATTAGAAGCATTGGCCCTGAAAATGCAACCGGGATGGGCCGAAAAAGCCGGTAAAATCGGCAAATTGTGACAAGTTGGCCCCGAGATGCCGTACCGGGCGGAAGGCCTCCTGGAGGCGAATTGCCCTCGAACGGGAGGACGCCAGCGGCGCGGACCGACCGGGCCGAAGATCTAGGCGGCTTAACCCCTGGCGGCAAAACAATTGCAACCCCTCAGGGCACGTAACTCCATCGCGCCACGCCGCCGGACTCAAGTTCGTTGTGGCTGGTCTGGGATTGTTGTAAGATATTTTTGGGCAAGCACTTAGGTTCGGAGCTCGGAGGCCGCGGAGCGGACGCGGTCGGCTGCTCCCTGTGCGAACCGTCGCGGCGGCTGTCCGTGCGCGATCGAGAACCTTGGTCCTCAGATTTCGGACGGGTACTGGCATGCATTTTTCCCCCACCAAGGCGCTCGCTGACAACCTGTTCGCGAGTAGATCGCTTCATTGCACTTGGCTCGCCGAGTCGACATTCGTGCGATTGGGGATTTTTAGTTTAGCGCTCTGGAGCGCGCCGCTCCTGGCCCAAGTGGGCGAAACCCCCACTTCCGACTTGACTGCGCCGAATATTTTTCCCGTCGCCCCGCGAGAATTGCGGCAGAGCCTGAACCGGGCGCAAACGGCGATTGCGGAGCAGCGATACAGCGATGCTGCGACGTATTTGGGGGAAATCCTGAATAGCCCCACGACCGACGACTATTTTCTCGGACGCCCTGGTTCGCCCGATGCGCAGCAAAGCCTCAAGTCGGCCGCGCTCAACTTGATCGGTTCAATGCCGGCCCAGGGGCGGCAAATCTATGAGACGACATTTGGTTTTGAAGGGCGGGCTGAACTCGACAAGGCCCTCGACGCTGGTAGTCTGCAAGGACTAACTGAAGTTGCCCGCCGCTATTTCCACACGAAGGCCGGCTACGAAGCGACTCTTCTTCTGGGCCGAGCGCAACTCGATCAGGGTCGTCCTCTCTCGGCCGCGATGACGCTCAAGCGGATTGCGGATACCCCCTCGGCCGCGGCACAGTACGACCCGGAACTATCGGTCCTCCTGGCAACCTGTTGGATGCATGCCCGGATGCCTGAGCAGGCGCAGCAGACGCTCGTGGCCCTCAAAAAGCGCCAACCCCAGGCTACGATTCGGTTACTCGAAGGGACTCAGCCCTTGTTTGCCCGGGACGATGAGGCGCTTGCCTGGCTGGAAAAGCTTGTTGGCGGCAGCCGCAGTCCGCTGGCGCTTGCGGCAAGCCAGTGGGCTCTCTATCGCGGCAATGCGATGCGTAACGCGGCCAGTGACGGTGGCGCGCCGCTCCTGAATTTCCGCTGGAGCCTCCCTACCGTCAACGATCCGCACGACGAACAGAAGGTCCGCGCCCTGGCCCGGGTACAGCGCGATCGTCTGCAACCAACGATTCCGGCGTTGCAGCCTCTGGTTGTTCACGACACAGTCGTGATTCGCGCCCCCGATTCGAACAAGCTGATCGGCGTCAACTTGAAAAACGGGAAGCGAACCTGGGTCTTTCCGCCATTTGACGAATCGCCGTCGACATCGGCCAATCGCTCGTCGGCAGCGGGCGGCCCGGCGTTTAACATGCGCGATCAGGAATTGCAGCAACGGGTCTGGGAAGACAACACCTTTGGCCAGATTGCCAGCGATGGTCAGCAGTTGTACGTCATCGACGAGTTAGGGTATGCCTCGCCGAATACTGCGTTGCGGAACAATGTGATGATCATCAACGGCCGCGTGGTGCGCACCGGTTGGTCGAAGCCCAACAATATGCTCGTCGCGCTCGACCTGAAGAAGCAGGGTTATCAAGTGTGGGCGGTGGGAGGAACGGCGGGGGACAATCCAAATCTCGATGGAGCGTTTTTCCTTGGCCCGCCGCTGCCGGTGGGTGACTTGCTTTACGTCCTGGCCGAAATCAACACCGAGCTGCGGCTGTTGTGTTTAAGCGCCAAGACCGGCCAGATCGAATGGAAACAAAACCTGGCCGTCGTCGAAGACGGTCAGCAGATCATGGTCGATGCCGTGCGGCGAATGGCGGGGGCGAGCCCGTCGATGGCCGATGGGGTTTTGGTATGCCCGACATCGGCAGGCGCGGTGGTGGCGATCGATCTGGCGACGCGATCTCTCCGTTGGGGTTATCAGTATCCCCGGTGGGACGTCACGCGGCGTCAGATCGGCGCAATCGGCATTCGGACAACGTTTTCGATGAATTCCCAGGCTCAGGGTAAATGGCTCGATGCGACCGCCACGATTGCCGAGGGGGCGGTGATCCTGACGCCGGTCGAATCGCAAGAACTACATTGCCTCGACTTGCTCACGGGCGAGGCGAAGTGGGCGGCTCAGCCGCGCGACGAAATGCTGTACGTCGCCTGCGTTCGCGAGGGGCAGATCGTGCTGGTCGGCAACAACAAGCTGAAAGCAATCAGCTTGGCTGATGGAAAGACGACCTGGACGCTGCCGCTAGAGGCGGGCCACGAGCCCACCGGCCGCGGTTTCCTTAGCGAGGATCACTACTACCTGCCACTGGCGGGCGAGCAACTGGCCAAGATCGATATTGGCGAGGGAAAGATCGTTTCACAGGCCAAGACCGAGGCGCCGCTGGGGAACGTCATCTGCTACCAGGATCAACTGATCAGCCAGTCGTCGGCCAATGTCGCCGCATACTACTTGGCCGAGCCATTGGCGGCCCGCGTGGCCGAGGCGCTCGCGAAGAACCCTGACGACCCCGAAGCGCTGGCTCTGCAGGGACAGATTTTGCTGCAAGAAGGAAAACGCGAGGAGTCGCTGGCCGTGCTCCGGCGGGCGGCGGCCAACCGGCCGGACGACCTGAAGGCGCGGGCGCTTCTGGTGAAGGTGATGCTGTCGCTTGTCCGCGATGACTTTGCCGCCAATTTTCATCTTGCGGAAGAGCTCGAGCAGCTAGTCACCGATCCGACCATCCGTCGGGAGATTCTCCGTTACAAGGCGCTCGGCCTGTCGAAAGCCGGCAAGCATCAGGAGGCGTTTGCAGCGCTACTCGCGCTGGCCGATCAGTGGGATCCGGCGCTGTTCGACGCCGAAGCGGCGGGGAGCGACACACTGGAATCGATCGGTCGCGAGGTCCGCGTGCGGCAAGACCGCTGGCTCCAGGGACAGCTCAAGCAAATGCTGGAAGCGGCCGATGCGGCGGTTCGCGAGACAATGATCGAGCCGATCACCGGGCGTCTCGAACAGGCCCTGGCGACGGGCGGCCCCACTGAACTCCGGGCGTTTCTACGCCTCTATGGATTCCACCCCCGCGCGGACGAGGCCCGTCTCGCCTTGGCCGAGAAGCTCGTCGGTGGAGAGCAGTTTTTGGAGGCGGAGTTGCTGGTCGGTTCGATCGCCGCGTCGCCGGAGCCCCAACTGGCGGGACGCGCGGTGGCGATTCTGGCCGTGGCGTACGGTAAGGCGAGTCGCTACGCACTGGCGGCTCGCTGCTATGCTCGCCTGGCCGATGAGTTCGCTTCGATCGACTGCTTCGGCGGAAAGACCGGCCGCGAAATCGCCGCTGCGGCGGCACAGGAGAAGAATCTCGACGGCTACCGCGCTGGCTCATGGCCGGTGGGGCTGGCTCGCATCAAGATCGAGGAAGGCGGCGACGGTACAGCGCAAGGCGTGATTGCCTCACAGCGAATGCGGTACCCGGTGAGCCTGTCACACCGCAGTGGCGCCCCGCTCCCCGGTTTGACGGCGGCTTTCGATCCGACTCAGGCGCAAATCGTTGTCCGCGACGACTCTGGCAACCAGATTGCCCTGGCCTCGCTCCGGGGCACGAACGGCGTTTACCAGCGGCTGATCTCGGTTCCTTCGAATCAGCATGTGGGAAGCCACCACGGGCACCTCGTCGTGGTGAATATGGGGGATCAAGTCGTAGCGGTCGATACCCTGAGGGCCAGCGGAGGGAGCGGGGACAATCTGCTCTGGAAGCTCGACGCAGTTGATGTCGACCCGACGTCTCGCACGTATCCCCAGCAGCGCGTTTCGTCCAATCCGTTTGGCGGCACGCGGACCCGCCTGTACGATGCGAGCGGACGTGTCAGTTTTTACGTCGCTCCAGTCCTGCAAGCGGGCTTTTGCTTTCAGAAAGGCTCGCTCATCCTCTGTGCCGATCCGCTTACCGGGCAGATCCTCTGGGAGCGGAGCCAGGCTCCCGCTTCGGCCGAGATCTTTGGCGACGAGGAGCTGATTTTTGTGACCGATCCGAATCAGGACGAGGCACTGGTCCTCTCGGCGATCGACGGCCAACTCCTCGGCAAACGCAAAGTCGACCGGGGAGACCGCCGCTGGACGACAGTCGGGCGAAACGTCTTGGCGTGGGAGCAGGTCGGCCGCGATGTGAAGCTTCGCCTGTTCGATGCCTGGTCGCAGATCGAATTGTGGAGTGCGACGTATCCCCTCGGCACGCGGGGGACGATCGTCGAGGGGGAAGATCTGGCCCTGCTCGAGCCAAGCGGCAAACTCACCGTGTCGTCGCTGCGGGATGGCAGGACGCTATTTGCCTCCCCCTTGGCTCCCGAGGGTTCGCTCGCTTCGATCGAAGTGCTCCGCTCGCGGTCGCAGTATCTGGTCATCGCCAATCAGGAAATCACCTCTAACGAATCGCCGTCGGGCTACATGATTCGCCCTGTGGGTGTGCGCCCCAGCGGTCCCAGCGATCGAATTCACGGCCGGGTCTACGCGTTCGACCGCCGCACCGGCAAGGTGCAGTGGCAGATTCCGGCGTTTGTGGCGTTTCACTGCCTGCCGCCGGATCAGCCGCTCGAGTCGCCGCTATTGGTGTTCGTGCGGAACAAGGTGAAGGCGACGCCCGGCTCGGCCACCCGCTCATCCGGTTCGGTCATGTGCCTCGATCGGCGAGATGGCCGTCTGGTGTGGGACAGCGAAAACGAACCGGTCAATCAGCAATTCGCCCAGGCGATCAACTATTGCGACATCCAGTCCGACCCGGTCCGCAAGTCGGTCCGGATGTACATCCAAAGTCCACCGCTGGCCAAGACAATCACGATCGAGTTGACCGACCAGCCGCAACCCCCCGAGCCGCCCGCTCAAACAGGAGAGATGGCGAGCAACCGGGTGGGGCAACTGCCGGGAATCGTCGACGCCTCGATCGATGCGGCGCTCGATCTGCTGAAGCAGGGAATCCGACCGGGCGGATTGGTTCCAGGAGTCCGGCCGGCAATCCCGGCCCGCGCCCGAGCCGTACGCCCCGCTGCGCCGCCGGTTCCCGCCCCACCCGCCCGCGATCCGTTCGGCAATCCGTAGGGATCGCGTCTAGAGGGCGGTGTGAAACCTAATTAGTGCTGCGCTCGGCTCGACCAAGGGCCCCGCGAGACCTCGAGCCCTGGGCGGCATCTCGCCCGCGTGCTTGCTACCACAAATCTAGAAGTGGTACTTCGTCTTAATGGCTTCGATCTTCTGGATCATGTCGGTTCTGAACTTCGCCAGCTTGGGCTTCATTTCTTTGGCCTGTTTGTTCCACCAATCGTCGCCGACCGCACTGTTCGCTCCCGTTACATTACCCAGGTACGCCTGGAACTGAGTCATGAACTTGACGAGTTCCCCCTTGGTGGCGGGTTTGGCAGCTGTGGCCTCCTTAATGTCGGAGGCCAGACCATTGAGCTCGCCCATCAAGCGTTTCGCCTCGTGGACCGCGCGATCGGTAGCTGCACGATCGCTCGCCGAGCTGGACTGCTCGCCGCCGGCTATTTCTGCCGCATCAACCAGTGCCCGAACAGCCGCGAGCGACTCCTGCGCCTCGTCGAACGCTGACTGCTTGATCTGCGTCTGAAAGCGGCTCACGAGGGCGAGCAGTTCCTACTTGCCGGCCGGATTGGCCAGT
>JALORD010000257.1 GCA_025459145.1 Pirellulaceae bacterium
GACGCGCTGTTTCCGTGGGTGCAGCCCGCCACAAGACCAATGGCCACAAGCCCAGCGATGAACGCGGGAAAGAAGCTGTGGTTGGTCATTTCAAGGCTCCCACTTCAGGTGTCCCTAAGCCGTATTCCCATGCGTTAAAACCTATTCGATCAGATTGGCTTGTCAATGTTTTTTTAGTGTGTTGAATTCTTGCAAAGCGCAACGGCTGGAGCTGGGCTTTGCTTGCTATTTCAGGTGATCCAAAAAACGCAGTCCGCCAATGGAAGAATTTCTGGAATTTCTTTGAATAAACGGCTTTAATTTAGGCGTTCACGTTTAGCCATTGTTGGGGGATGGGCCGATGAACGATCGATTTGGAGGGCGATGCGGCGAGTTGCTGTTTATGGCTTGCCTGGCCGCCATGGGGATCGGTTGTGGATCAAAACCAACTCCACCCGCGGCGACAGCCGGCGCGCCGCAAGGTCCACCTCCTCTGCCGTCTGTTTCAGCTTCGGCGTCCAGTGCGTCCGTTTCGCCGCCGCCGATAGCGTCGGCCACTATCGCGGGGAGCAGCGCCGCGCCTCAATCCGCTTCGCCACCCCCTTTCGGATTGCCCGGTTCGACGGGCTTGCCCGCGCCGTTTCCCCTGCAAACAACGGGTCAGCCGGTGAGTGCCGGCGCGGTTGCCGGAGTTCCGCAGGGTGCTCAGCCCAACCCGTTTGGCGCAGCGACGGCAGTCCCTGCTTCGACAACTCCCAACGCGCCGGCAGTTACCGCGGAGCCCGCGAGTTCACCTCCGGCGGAGCCTATTGCGACCATCGACGACGCCATTGCCCGATTACAGGGACCAAGCGCCGACGCCGCCCGCGATGCGGCGGAGTGGCTGGCCAAACAACCGCTAGATCCCGCGCGGCAGGCGGAAGTATCGCGCGCTCTGAACGGACTCGATCGAGACGGACTGCGATTGGCCGGGCTGACTGTGTTGCCCATCTGGGGAACGAAGGAAAATGTCGATCTGCTGGGTAAGGTGCTTGTCGAACAGAAGTTCGATCGGCAGCCGTGCCTGGTGCTAGCTCAAAAACTGAACGACGACCGATTGCTGGAGCCGCTGGTTGCCGTCCTGACCGATACGTTTGACGACGGTAAGCTGGCCGAGGAGATTCTCGCCAAATGGGGCCAATCGGCGGACGACATGTTGGTGCGGCACATGAACCATCCGCACGACGAAGCGCACAATCGCATCGTGCGAATTCTCGACCTGCGGAAAATCGCGCCCGAGGCTTTGGCCCGGCAAGCCGTCGCGGACCTCAGATCAGAGAACGCCGACCAGCGGCGCTATGCTGCCGCGTGGCTCGAGGAGACCAAGTGTGAAGCCGTCCCCACCGAGTTGCATCCGGATGCGACGGATGCAGCGCTTTCGCTGCTGGCGGACAGAAGTCCTTCGGTGCGTGGGAGCGCAGTCGATATCGTGCGCTATTGCGCCGACAAGAGTCACGACGCGCAGTTCGTCAAAATGCTGTCCAGCCAGCGTGCCGAAGAGTGGCACGCCGGGCTGCACGGAGTCATTCGCACCGGTAATACCGCGGGCGCCAAGGAACTGTTCGCGGCGCGGATGAAGGACGAAGCCCAGGCAGGCATGGTCTGCCGGATCATGAACGGCGCCGGTCAGCCGGCGGAGGATTTGGCCATCGCCTTGCTCAAGCAACCACTCGAGGATCGGGGGCAGGCACATATTGCGATTTTGCTCTCGATCAGTCAGATCGGCGGCAAAAAGAGCCTGG
Source organism: Pirellulaceae bacterium (assembly GCA_025459145.1). Classification (GTDB taxonomy): domain Bacteria; phylum Planctomycetota; class Planctomycetia; order Pirellulales; family Pirellulaceae; genus CAYLLN01. The sequence continues at coordinate 1,761 of JALORD010000257.1, forward strand.
CGGCGCTCACCCAATTCGAAAGGCAGAACGGCCGCGGGAAGAAAAAGGGAGGGATGTCCAGCAGTGTCGCCAGCGCAGTGGACGTCGCACGGGCGAACATTACCAAGCGGACAAAGTCCCGGTAATCGCCGACAGCGTTGCAAAAGCGACTTTACGCGATGAGGTCGTTGATCACCTTGCCATGCACGTCGGTCAGACGGAAGTCGCGGCCGGCGTAGCGATACGTGAGCCGCTCGTGGTCGAAGCCCATCAGCCGCAGGATCGTGGCGTGCAGGTCGTGGACGTGGACCGGCTTTTCAACCGCCTTGAAGCCGAACTCGTCGGTCGCGCCATAGACCTGACCCCCTTTCACGCCGCCGCCGGCCAGCCACGTGGTAAAGCCCCAGTGGTTGTGGTCGCGGCCGTTGATCTTGCCAGCGTTGGCCCCGGCCTGCGGCAACTCGACGGTCGGCGTGCGGCCGAACTCGCCTCCCCAGATGATCAGCGTTTCGTCGAAGAGCCCCAGCCGCTTGAGGTCGGTCATCAGGGCGCCGATCGCCTGGTCGCACTGGCCAGCGAGGCGGGCATGGTTCTCTTTCAGATCGTCGTGATTGTCCCAGGGTTGTCCCTGGCCGTGCCAGACCTGCACGAAGCGGACGCCCCGCTCAATCAGCCGGCGAGCGATCAGGATTTGTCGGGCCTGCGTCCCTTCGCCGTAGGCTTCGAGAACGTGCTTGGGCTCCCGGCTGACATCGAAGGCTTCGGCGGCTTCGCGCTGCATGCGATACGCCAGCTCGAAGCTGTGAATGCGGGCATCGAGCGCCGGATCGAAGCCGCGGGATTGCTTGTGCTGCTCGTTAAGAGCAGCCAGGGCGTCGAGCTGCCGGCGCTGGGCCTGTTGCGGCAGCCATTGGTTGCGGACGTTTTCGACGAGTTTGTCGATCTCCGCGTGCTGCGTGTTGACGTAGGTGCCCTGATAGACGCCCGGTAGAAACGCTGACTGCCAGTTCTGCGTTTCGACGATGGGGTAGCCGCCCGGGACCATCGCGATGAAGCCGGGGAGATTCAGGTTCTCGGTCCCCAGGCCATAGGTGAGCCACGAGCCGAGGCTCGGGCGGACCAGCCGCGACTCGCCGCAGTTCATCAGCATGAGCGACGGTTCGTGGTTGGGCACATCGGCGTGCATCGAGCGGATCACGGCCATGTCGTCGGCGTGCTGGGCCGTGTGGCGAAAGATTTCGCTCACCTCAAGTCCGCTGTCGCCGTACCTGGCGAACTTGTAGGGAGACGGAAACGCTGCTCCGGTCTTCCGCTCGGTGCGGAGGTTCTCCATCGGCAACTCTTTGCCGGAATACTTTTCTAGCGACGGCTTGGGGTCGAACGTGTCGACGTGGCTCGGCCCGCCATTCATAAACAGGTGGATTACCCGCTTAGCCTTCACCGGAAAGTGCGGCGCACGCTCGGCGAGCGGATTCTGATAGCCGGTCTCCGATTCGGCCGCGTGGGCCGAGGGACCGAGCCCCCCTTTCTCCATCACGCCCGCGAGGCCAAGCATGGCGAAACCCATGCCGGACCGGCGGAGCAGCTCACGGCGGGTGAGTGAGCAATGGTTAGTAGCAGAAGTTCTCATGGATTTGTCGCAATCAGTTGTCAACTTCGCTCAGAGATCCGTTTCCAACCCGGACCTAGTCGATATACATCACCTCGTTGGTAAGCAGCAGCAATTGGGCGTACTGCTCCCAGGGGCTGAGCTTGGCGGCAGGGACGTCCTCTGAGCTGGAGGCTGGCGAGCGATCGCCTTGTGCGCCGGCGACGAATCCGCGGCCGATTGCTTCTTCTTCGGCGGTCGGCGTTCGTTGCAGGATCAGGCGATAGAGCTGCGCGATCCGCTGGCCGTCGTCGACTCCTTCGCCCTGCGGCAACTGCGCGGCCAGGACCTGCGCCTGCTCGACGACGAAGGGCGAGTTCATCAGGAACAGCGCCTGCTGCGGCACGGTGGTGCGCGGGCGGCGGGGCGTGCTCGAATCGGGGCTGGCGATGTCGAAGACTCGAAACAAGTTTGGCAAATCCTGGCGATCGATGTGGCCATACACGGCCCGCCGCGTCGGATACGGCGCCTTCGTCAGTTCGACCGCCCGGCCGAACACTCGCTCGTCAAGCTGGCCGGATAGGGCGAGCAGCGAATCGCGCATTGCTTCGAGTTCGAGTCGGCGGCGATGGGTCCGCCACCAGAGCCGATTCTCCGGATCGACCGCCCGGCACTCGGGCCGATCGGCGCTTGCCTGCCGGTAGGTCGCCGAATGCATCAGCCGACGATGCAGCGCCTTGAGCGACCAATCGTCGTCGAGCATCCGCGAGGCCAGCCACTCGAGCAATTCCGGATGAGTCGGCGGTTCGCAGCGAATGCCGAAATCGCTCGGCGTGAGCACAAGCGGCTCGCCAAAGTGGTGCATCCAGACACGATTGGCAATTACCCGCCGCGTGAGCGGATTGTCGGGCGAGGCAATTTTCTCGGCCAGGTCGAGCCGGCCGCTCCCCCGCGTGAAAGGCTGTCGTTCCGCTTCGCTTAAGACGAGCAGATACTGCCGCGGCACCTGTTTGCCGGGCCGTCCCGGATTGCCGCGAATGAGCACTCGCGGCTCGGTCGGGTTGGGATTGTCGACGACGACCATCGCCCGCGGCGGCGCTACGGGAGAGGTCGCCTGAAAGGCGTCGACTTTCTTCTTCAGCTCATTTTGCCGATTGCGCGCTGCCCGGTCGAAGTACTGCCGCGTGTCAGATTTATCGATGCTGGGCGGCGAATCTTTGCCGACCAACACCTCGGCCAGTTGTCTGGTTTCGGGCGGAAGCTTCGAGAGGGCTTCTTCATTGGCGCCGGCTGCTTTCCATTCCTCGTAGGCCGCGGTGAGCAATTGACCGTAGAGGCGCGCCACATCGACGCGGGCCGCGGGCGATTCGGCCGCGAATGCCGCTTTGATCCGCGGATTGATCTGCCCCGCGTCGGTCCCCTCGGGCAGCGTTTGCCACTTGGCCAGAATCGGCGCGGCCCGCTCGGCGAAACCTTCGTTTGGCAGTTTGACCAATTCGCTCCACAGGCCGAGGGTGGCGTGCTCGGGCATGGCGTGCTGGTCCAGATAGGTTTGCCACCGCTGGATCATCCGCGGGCGAAGGTCCTTGGGATCGATCGACAGAAACGGCAACTTCGCCAATGCGTTCTGTGTGCCGGCGGCGACCCGCGCCAGATAATCGGCCGACTGCCGCCGCGACTGATCGAGGAATTCTTCGTACTTGGTCGTAACAAAGTCGTCCAGCTCTTTCTGCAACTTGCCAAGCTCTTCCTGGAACTTCTGATACTCGGCCGATTCTTCGGGCGGGCCAATCAGCGGCAGGTCCGACGGTTCCGACGTGCTCGCAAATACGCCGTACAGCGAATAATAGTCGTCGGTTGGAATGGCATCATACTTGTGGTCGTGGCAGCGGGCGCAAGAGACGGTGAGGCCCAAGAGGCCGCGAGTCGTGGCGTCGATCTTGTCGTCCAAATCGTCGTGGACGTTGTTGAACTTGCGCCCCGTTGTCAAAAAGCCGAGCGCGGCGAGCTTCGCGGGATCGCTTGAAATCGATCCCTCCGCCCCAGCGGACTGCAGCTTGTCGGCGGCGAGTTGCTCCAGGATGAACTGGTCGTAGGGTAAATCGGCATTGAGCGACGCGATCACATAGTCGCGATACGTGTAGGCATAGGGATAACGCCGGTCGTTGGCGAAGGCATACCCCTTCGTATCGGCATAGCGGGCCACGTCGAGCCAGTGCCTTCCCCACCGCTCGCCATAGTGCGGCGAGGCGAGCAGCCGATCGATCAACCGTTCGTACGCATCGGGCGACTCGTCCGTGAGGAATGCGTCGACCTCTTCCGCGGATGGCGGCAGACCCACGAGATCGATCGCCGCGCGGCGAATGAGCGTGCGTCGGTCGGCCTCGGGCGAGGACTTAATTCCCGCTGCATCGAGCCGCGCCAGGACGAACCTATCGACGGCGCCCCGCGCGGACTGCGGCAGCTGCACCTCGGGCAGTGCCGGATCGGCTACCGGTTGAAAGGCCCAGTGGCCCTGCCGATCGGCCGCGGCTCGCTCAGTCGGGGACATCGCCGGTGCGGCACCTTGGCTCGACACGGGCCAGGGCAGGCCCTGCCGGACCCAGTCGGTCAGAGCCTCGATCTCGGCGGCGGCGAGCTTATCGTCCGGAGGCATGTGGATGTCGCCCGCATGGTTGATCGCCTTGACCAGCAGGCTGGCATCCGGATTGCCGGGGACGACCGCTTTCTCGCCGGTTGCTCCGCCGGCGAGGGCCGCGTCCCGCGAATCGAGCCGCAGGCCCGATTCGGCTTTCTTGTCGCCGTGGCACTCCAGGCACCTGGCGGCGAGCACCGGGCGAACCTTTTCCTCGAAGAATTTCTCTTGCTCGGGCGAGAGTGGCGCATCGGCAGCCGGAGCGGTCTCCGCAGACATTGCAGACTTGATGCCAGCAGCCGTAAAGCCGACAGCCAAGAGTGCCGCCACCGCCATTGCGAGGCGGGCACGGAGAGGGAACGTCATGCGTGGTCTCGAACGGTGGGAATTCGGACGGGCGGGAGACGACCTGAGTGCTGCTTGCGGCGGTGGCAGGCCGCGTGATAGAGCAAATCGCTAGATCATCCAACCTCTTAGTAGAAATCAAGTTCTGGCATGAAGCAACCCGGACGGCGGATTGCCACCCGGATTGGGGCCAGGCGATCTTGACCTTTGCCGCCCCCCCGGGAAAACTATGAAAATCAGTAGTTACGATTGATCTTGCCGTTCGAGCGTCGTTCCCGCACCTAAACCTCCTTAACCGGACGCGGAAACCCGGAGATTCCCACGGAGCCTGCAATCGTCGTCAGCACCATGTCTCCCCCTGCGAATATTCTGGTCGTCGAGGACGAACGGCATCTGGCCGTGGGCATCAAATACAACCTAGAAGCCGAAGGGTTTCGGGTAAGTACTGCAGCCGACGGTCCGACCGCGTTGCGTTTGCTCGAGGAGGAAGCTTTTGATCTGGTGGTGCTCGATATCATGCTCCCCGGGATGAGCGGCTATGCGGTCTGCAAGTCGATTCGGGACCAGGGGAGCGACGTGCCGGTGCTGATTCTCTCCGCCCGTACGCTTTCGGAGGATCGGACGCGTGGCTTCGATGTCGGCGCGAATCAATACCTCTCGAAGCCTTTCGATCTTGATGAGCTATTGAGCCGTGTTCGCAATCTCTTGAACCAC
>JALORD010000024.1 GCA_025459145.1 Pirellulaceae bacterium
TTGTCGCTCGCATCGACCACCCACCACTTTTCGCTAATTTCGCCCGGTTTGGCGATATACGTCTTCGTACCTGCCACGATACTTCTCCCTAGCAGCCCCTAAGGGGCCGCCCTCTTAGGCCTGCTCCGGCGCACTTGCTCGAAACGCGTAATTTAACTGGTCCAGGGCATCCTTACAAGGGTTGGTTCATCGGCATTGCGCCCAGATTTTCCCCGCCAAGCACAACTAAATGATGAGCATGGCATCGCCGTAACTATAGAAACGATAACGCTCTGCGATGGCTTGCTCGTACGCTTGCCGAATGAGCCGATCGCCGCCAAATGCCCGGACTAAAATCAGGAGGGTGCTGCGGGGAAGGTGAAAATTTGTCAGCAGGGCGTCGGTGGCCCGGAATGAGTAGGGGGGGCGAATGAACAGGTCCGTAGGGCCGGAATAGGGCGCCAGGGAACCGCCGGACGCACAGGTCTCCAAAGTGCGGACTACGGTCGTTCCGACGGCAACGACTTTGCCGCCCCGCTGGCGCGCCGCGTGCAGCTTTTCAATCGTCTCGGCACTGACGTCGCACCATTCGCTGTGCATTGGATGGTCGGCCAGACGTTCTGCGGTGATGGGGCGAAACGTCCCGATACCAACGTGTAGCGTGACGTGCGAAGAATCGACTCCTGCCCCTTCGAGCTGGGCTAGTAACTCCGGCGTGAAATGGAGTCCGGCGGTGGGAGCCGCGACAGCGCCCGGTCGGGCGGCGAAAACGGTTTGATACCTGGAGACATCGGTCTCGACCATTTCGCCATCACGAATATAGGGGGGCAGAGGAACCCGCCCCACCCGCGCCAGCAATTCGAGGGCATCCCCTTCCGGTTCAGGCAGCACGGCCCAAATGCCGCCCGCCTGTTTGGCCAACAGCTTCAGTTCAATTTTCTTCCGCGTATCCCAGGAAATGACCTCGATCGATTCGCCCGGCTCCAACTTGCCGCGAGTCTTGCTCAAGACCTGCCAGATGCCATGTTCCTCGGCAGCAACAAATAGCCCTGTCCAACGGGCTCCCGTGCGAACCCGGCGTCCAACCAGCCGGGCAGGAATCACCCGAGTATCATTAAATACCAGGATGTCGCCTCGGCCGAGCAATTCGGGTAGATCGCGAATGTGAGCATGCGAAATCGACTCGCTGTCCCGGCGAACGACGAGCAGTCGCGCATCACTCCGACGGGCAAGCGGCTCTTGGGCTATAAGCTCACGAGGGAGGTGATAGTCGTACTGGTCGAGTTCGGACATGCAGTTTACGCGAGAGAAAATACACCACTCCCGTCGAGTATAGGGGAGACCGGCGCGTCGTGGCAGGTGAGCAACCGGGTCGAAGGGGCAGAGGTGTGGCCATATCTCAAGCGGAGTTGACATCCAGTTCGCGGGGTGAATCACCTCGGCCGATTCGACTGGCTCTGGTGATTACCGAACTCGCGCCGGGGGGTGCCGAACGCTGCCTCGTTCATCTGGCGACCAAACTCGACCGCAGCCGGTTCTGTCCTATTGTTTACTCGCTCGGGCCCGAACCAAACGCCGGACGAAGGGAGTTGGTCGACAACCTTCGCGCGGCAGATGTAGAAGTCACATTCCTCGGTCACGCTTCGCCGCATCGTGTACTGACTGCTATCGGGCAACTAGCGGCACAATTCCTGCGGCAGCCTCCTGATGTCGTGCAGACTTTCTTGTTTCATGCCAACGTCGTCGGTGCGCTGGCCGCGCGTCGCGCCGACGTATCATCGGTCGTTCTCGGAGAACGGGTCGCGGATCGGCGTCGCTGGCGAGCGTGGTTGGAGCGATGGGCCGGTCGAGACGCCGCCCGGGTCGTGTGTGTCAGCCAATCCGTTGCCGATCACTGCCGACGACTTGGTTATCCCGCAGAGCGGCTGGTGGTAATCCCCAACGGAGTTGATGTTGCTGCATTTGCGGGAGCAGTGCCGCTCGATCTGCGTGAACTCGGGTTACCGTTGGGCCGCCGCGGAATCGTATACATCGGCCGATTGCACAAACAAAAGGGGTTGCAATCGCTTCTGGCCAATGCTGCTCGTTTCCTGGGGCCGCTACCGAACCACGACCTGATCCTGGTTGGCGATGGGCCGGAACGCCGGAGTTTGGAGCAGTTGGCCCGCGAGTCTGGTTTTGCCGAACGGATTCACTTTGTGGGTTGGAGGACGAGTGTACCTTCGCTCCTGGCCGCAGCTGATCTGCTCGTGCTCTCTTCGCGGTGGGAAGGAATGCCCAATGTCATCCTGGAAGCCATGGCCGCCGGAAAGGCAGTTGTTGCGACGAGGGCTGAAGGAGTTTTGGAGCTACTAGGTGAACAGGCGGAACCACAAACCGTGGCCTTGCACGACGAGGCGGGACTTGCCACGCGAATCGCAGAGTTGGCAGCCGACGTATCCACACGCGAGCGTCTGGGCCGCTTGAACCAAGCTCGTGCTGCCAGCACGTTCTCGCTAGCGGCGATGGTGCAGCAATACTCGCGCCTGTACGAAACGCTAGCACGTCTCGGGGAAAGTTGTTGATTTTGCCGCTACGGGTGACGCTGTCCACCTTGCGCTGCGAGTTTGCTCCAATCGGTCGCGAAAACGCCGTTCAAACCGCCAGACGGCGCGGGCGTGCCGCGTGAAACTCAAGTTGACGTAGGCGCACGGATACTTAAGTTGTCACCAGCGGTTGATCGATGGCCCGAGAGAGTGTCTCGCAGTTAAGTTGGCCCCCCGTCGGCGTGTTGTATTTTCGATAGTCCGTCCGTTCGTTCGCGTCCTGCAACGGGCGAGCAGTGAACGGCCACCCACTGCTGGCTTGGCCGGTCCCCGGAGGCCGGTTCGTTGCAGACCGGCGGCAAGATGCCAGCCGGATGCGAACGCAGGCCTCTTTCGCTCGCTGCGAACGACGCCTGCAGGCATCGACCCAGCCGCGGGAGCACGGATGCTCTCGCGGGTCGATCGCTTGGTGATCGACGCTTATCGCCATTTAGCCAGCCGCGACGGGTTAACCGCCGCTCACGACCGTGAAATAGCTCGGAACTACTCTGTCGAAGTATTCCGGTTTCATTTCTACCGGCAGGCCACTGTAAACGCAGAAATTGCGAATCTGCTGGAGTAGGTCTCGCGGCTGGCAGCGGCGGAGGGGCCGCCCGACGGGTTCGTAGTGATTCTGGATCAAATAGTCGACGGCCGCTTCATTGAATTCGCAGTGCAGGCTTTTGGCCATGACCTTGAAGAGCAGTTTAAATTCGGCCAACGTAGGATCGCCGACTTCGATCTTATAGGGAATTCGGCGAAGAAATGCTTCGTCAGCCAAATCAGTCGGTTCAAGATTCGTCGAGAATATAATTAACTGTTCAAAGGGGACTTGGATTTTCTTCCCCGTTGCCAGCATGAGAAAGTCATAGCGATTTTCGAGCGGAATGATCCAGCGATTGAGCAAGTCGGTAGGCGAAATTCGCTGCCGGCCAAAGTCGTCGATCAAGAGGCAACCGCAATTGCTCTTGAGTTGCAAGCTCGCCTCGCTAACGTTGCTTTGTGGGTCGTGACGGATTTCGAGCGCGTCCATGGTAAGCTCGCCGCCGACGATGACCGTGGGTCGTTTTACCTTGATCCACCGTCGATCGTGTTCGCCTGTTTTGAGAAGGCTGCTGGAACTGCTTTCGAGCGGTTCATGGCATGCTGCGTCGAACAATTTGATGAATTGTCCGTCTTCCGTGATGACACGCGGAATCCAGATCGAGCTGCCGTAGCACATCGTCATCCGCTTGGCGAGCGTCGTCTTGCCGTTCCCCGGCGCTCCGTACAGGAAGAGTCCCGCTCCGCTATTCACTGCGGGCCCGAGCATGTCAAACATCTCGGCGGAGACGGAAACGTCAGAAAAAGCCTTCTGCAGATGCCGACGCTGCGGCGCTTCGGCACGAATGGTTTGGGCCTCGACGGAGACGATGTAATCGTCGAGCGGGACGGGCGCCGCGCCAATGTACGAACACTGTTCGAGAGCGGCCTTGGCCCGCTGGCGTCCCTGATCGGTCAGCGTGAAGACAAAGTCGTTCAGCTGAGCGCTGCCGCTATTGATCAGTAATTGTCGCTGCCGGAGCGACGTAAAAATCGCATCCAGAATCATGAACGGAAGACAAATGTTGTCGGCGATTTGCCGCCCGCTTGCCGATCCGATCAGCGACAAATATTTGAGGATCAGCGTTTCAATTAACGCCGCCGTCAAACCAGTCTCTTCGATGTTTTTGGGCTCTGCCGGCCGAAATGTGTCTTCCGACAATATCGACGCGAGTAGGCTGCCAGCAGCGGCGGGAGCTTCAGTGGCGGGCATGTCAGTGAATTCGGACGAGGATGCAGGACCAGGAAGTTCGCCAGCGCATTGGCGGTGCCGCGGCCCGGCCCTCCAATCCGGATATTCGGAGCTTTCCGACCGCGATACCGTTCGTGCGCAGGCAACCATAGGTCACACGCGGCGATCTGGGGCCGCTCGCTCCTGACCATCGGCCTGTCACAGCCTGCGGCCAGACGAGTTTCGCTACAAAACGCTACGAAAAATCCTGCCACTTACCGCCGATCAGCCGCTGATGCGGGTGAAACCGGGCTTTGTAAGCCATGTGCGGCGACTGGGCGATGTAGAAACCCAAATAGAGATATCGGCGGCTTGTTTCCCGGCAAAGGGCCACCTGCTTCAGCACCGAATAGGTGCCCAGGCTGACTCCCTGAAACGCAGGATCGTAGAAACAATAGACGGCCGAGAGGGATGACCGGCCTGCATCGGCAATGGCTACTGCGACCAGTTGGTTGGCATGCCAATAAGTCAGTTCCCAACTCTCACAGCATGTGTGGACAAGAAAATCGGCATACGACGATTCGTCGATCGACTCATCTTCATGGACCAAATTGCGCATTTGGCGGTGCCTGTTGAACAGATCAACTCGCCGCTCATCGACGCTGGGCGCAGCAATCTGCAGTTCGAGCAACTCGCAACCGCGCCGCCACTCACGCCGCTGAGTCGCATTGGGTTGGAACGAATTCAGATCAAGACGAATCGGCTCGCACGCGCGGCATTGCGGACATGCCGTCCGGTAAAGGAAGACTCCCGTGCGCCGGTCTCCGGATGCCAAACGCTCGTCGAACTCGGCAGGCGTCAGCGTGCTGACTGGATGCCGATATGGCAATCTTGCGGTGCGGCCCGACAGGTAGGAGCACTCGTGCGGCTGATCGAAGACAACGATCTCGCGCGTCGTCACCGTGAACCCCTGGCCAAACTGCCGATTGCTGGGAAAGTGGCACTACTGCATTCTATCGGGAGATCGCTGGTGCAGGGACGACCTGCACTACCTGGCTGTCACGTTCGGTCCATTGCAAGAGCAGTGGAAGCACAATGAGATTGCCCGCTAGCCCTCCTAGCATAGTCAGCGTGACTAGCGCTCCAAAATAGACGGTGGGCACAAAGGCACTGGTCACCAGTATGCTAAACCCCACCATCAGCGCGAGTGTGCTGAGCACCATGGCGAGCCCCACCGATTGCTGCACCTCCCCCAGTGCCGCGGCAACTGACTTCCCCGCGCGGCGCAACCGCTGATAGGATACCAGATAGTGAATCGAGCTATCCACGGATAACCCCATGGAAACGGCCGCAATCATTGCCGTGCCCATATTGATGCGCAAGTTCAGCCAGCCGAGCATCCCCAGAACTACGAAGATCGGCAGCGCATTGGGCACCATGGCAATCGCCGCCAGACGGGGGCTGCGAAATGCCAGCAGCAACATCGTGAAGATTCCGGCCGCGGCGGCGCCAAACGTCGTCCACTGGTCGGCGAGCATGCTCTCAATCAGGCTCGTTAGCAGGACGAAGAATCCCGTTACTTCCGCTCCTGGAGAATCATGATCTGCCGGAAACTCGGCTTCGGCCAACTGCGCGACAGCGGCCAGCAACTCGCGCTTTTGCTCGGCGGATTGACGCTCGTGCGCGCGGAGCATGATCCTGAGCCCGTTTGCGCCCTGAAGGTCTGAGTCACTCGCTCGCAGGGTTGCCACAAAGTTCGGCATGGCAGCGGCCATGGCTTGCGCTCGTAATTCTGCGGTCGGCGTGAACCTGGCCAATACGGGATCGGCGTCCATGGCATCGAGCGCGTCGACCAGGCTAATGACCTTCGTCAGGGCGGGGAGACGCTTGCCCGTGGTTGGATCCGTCACGCGGACCTTTCTCAATTGCTGCTGCAGGCGGCGCACGCGAGCGACGTATTCGGCGTCCAATACCTGCGGGGCAGGGACAATGACGTCGATCACTCCCGCTCCGCCAAGCTGCGTCTCCACGAACTCGTAAGACTTCACGACACGGCTCTCGGCGCGAAAATTTCGCGTGAAATCGGATTCCACCTCCAACTTCCAGGCTCCAGCTGCAGCTACTGACGTGACGATAAGCGTCACGCTGGAGACCAGGATTCTTTGCCTCCAGACGATATCCCGGAGCTTCACAAGCCAGTTCCCTAATGACCGCTCGGCCCACGCCTCCCGCTCGCCGCCCGACGCGCGCTTCCCAACTAGCGCGAGGCTCGGAAACAGGAGGCAAATCGCGGGAAGCACCGTTAACGCTCCCACCATCATCATGGTGCCAAAGTCCTGCACCGGGCCCACCTGAGCACACCACAGCGATCCGAACCCGACAACATCCGTCGCGATCGCACCGACGACCGGCCAGGCAAGCTGGGTGAGTGTCGGCGGAAGCGCATCGCGCGGCGCCATCGACTCTCGCTGAAGTTGCCGGAAACGCACGATGATGTGCATCACGGTCGCCACGGCGACAACCGTGATGATGGCGGTCAGCATCGAACTGACCATCGAGAGGGCCAGGCCGCTCCACACGAGCGCCGCACGTGTCACCACCAATGACCACTGGACAATAACAAGGGGCACAACCAACCAGCGCACACTGCGAAAGCACAACAAGATCGTGGCGCCCAGCAACCAGAGCGACCAGGTACCAAGTCGAGCGCCATCGACGGCGAGCAATTCGAAACCGTCGATCACCATCACGGGTTCCCCCGCTAGCATTCCGGGCGGCAATCCATCGGGCAGATTGCGAACGATCTCGTCAAGCGACTGGATTGTGGCGGTTCGCGAGTCCGAACCGTCCCCTTGGACCGCGGCAGGTTCGAGTAGGCAGACGATCGCCGCAGTTTGGCCATCCACGGAATGGGTATACCCGGCGAACATTTCCCGAAATTTGCGGGCCAGTTCGCTGCCGGGATTGAGAACGGGTGGACCTTTCCACTTCTCTTGTCGGCTTTGGCCCAGAAAGTCAAGCAATGCGGCAGCCTGGCGCGATTGTTCAAGCCTCCCCAACAGTTCGTTGACCTGGGCCAGACTCAGCACATCGCGGACTCCCTTCACGCGCCGCAGCCTCGCGCTCACGTCGGCCAGGCGGACCATCCCGGCGCCGTCAAGTGACAGAAGTCCATCGTCTTCATAAACGACGAGCACGATTTCGTTCCCGCCGAAATCACGCTTCAGACGCTCATAGGGGGGCAGGAGCGGATCGTCCGGAGAGAACATCCGCTCAATACTGCGATCGAATCGCACTTGTGTTGCCGCCGGATAGGCGACGAGATACAGACCGATCGCCGCAGCGAAGAACAACCAGCGGCCGGAGATCAAGATCCGCACGAATCGTTCAGTGCATTTCATGAGTCGCGCAATCAAATGGCGAGCGCGAAGTACCGTTGGTAGAGTATCCCTGATCCGCAGCTGGACCTGCGGTCACACTTCACGCGGCACCACGGGGACTGATCTCGATCGTGTCAGTATGACGAGGCCGACCACCGTCAATAGAACTCCGACCAGAAGCCACGACGAGAGCGCCTCTTGAAACAGGACCACTCCCGCCAGCGCCGCCAGTGCAGCCTGCGTGGCATTCAGGGCATTCACATAGACGACACTTGTGAGTTGAAGCGATCTTGTCAGGGCCAGGAATGCGACCGTGTTACAAACGCCAGCCAGGACCATGATCAACAAATCATCCCCCGTCGTGGCCAGGATGTTGTCCAGTCCCAGCCGCCACCAGCTGACGGCGCCCAGGCTGACGATCCCCGTAATTGACACGATGAATAGCGTGGTTGCGAGCGGCATTCCTCGAACAACGCCGTATCGGATTACGACATTTAGCACCGAATAAGCCAGGCCGCACAATCCACCCGCACCGACCGCCAGCAGGATCTGAGAACCATTAGCTGGCCCGCGGGAAACCGATTCGCCCGCTTCTTGCGCGCCAAGCGACAAGACCACCATGGCAAGGAGCAGCACACCCAGGGCACTGGCTGCCTTCAACGTAATGGGTTCATGCAGAAACACGCGGCTGAGGACGGATGCGGACACAATCATGCCGCCAAGCGTCAGGGGAACAGTAAGAGCTACGCCCAACTCGCTGAGGGCGAATTGGAACGACACATTGCCAATTAGCTGGCCGCCGAGGCCGGCCGCGGCAACCATCCCGACCACCTGCCAAGACCGAAAAAGTGGGTCACCGCGTCGAACCATTAGCCACAGCCAGGGGGCCATGAACACCACGGTGGGCATCGCTTTCACAGCCGACACCCACACCACGTCGCAGTCGTTGACAGCTCGCAGAAATGAATTAGAGGCCGTATAGATCGCCGCCGAGGCCAAGCCACACAATGTCCCCACCAGATGAGGATCCAAGCGTGGGGGTGGTTTCGGCAGAGGGGGTGGCGGCGGACTCACAGGACAATTCTAGTTGACGAGAGCCCCGCGAGTAGGTCCCCGGCCGACCACAGCCGATCCTCCTTGGAAACCTATCTGCCGGCTAGCCTTCTCCACCAGACGAATCAGGCTTCTTTTTCTTATCGAAGAGCTGCATCAGGTCCGAGAACGATCGCATGGGTTCCTTGCCCTCTTCTTGAGCTTTCGTGATCGGCTTCACTTTTTTGGGCTTCGTGGAAGTGCGCTCAATAACGCGGGGTGGCGGCGGACTACTCGGCCGCCCGCCCCGACGGTCGTCGCGTCGACCGCCGCCGCCTGATCGCGGCGGACGCGGACCGCGCGCCGGTGCCCCCCCCGCAGCCGCCGGCACACCTTCGCCAGTGGTTGCCCGCGGGGGCCGATTGCCGCGCGGGGGCTGTCCCGATCGCTGCGCGGGGGGCTGTCGCTCTCGCGGACCACGCTGCGGAATCTCTCGCTCAGTCCCGGGGGCAATCGCAGTCAACGAAACCCGGCGCCGATTCTTGTCCACATCGACGACCCAAACCTTGAGGACGTCGCCCACGCCCACGACTTCATGCGGATCTTTGATGTATCGATCCGCTAGCCGGCTGATATGCACGAGACCGCTGTCCGACAACCCGATATCCAGAAATACGCCAAAATCGACCACGTTTAGGACGGTGCCAGAAAGCTCCATCCCGGGAGTCAAATCTTCGAGCTTGATAATGCCGCGGCGAAAAACAGGCGCAGGCAAATTGTCGCGTGGGTCAAGACCGGGCCGGGTCAACGATGTCAGGATGTCCTTCAGCAGATGTTGTCCAATCTGCAGTTCGGCCGCCAAGGCGGGAATATCGACCTGCGCGGCACGCTCCGCGATTTGACGTCGAGCAGATTGAATCGTCGTATCGACGCTCGTAGCTTTGGCCGCCTCCGGGGCTGGCTCGCTCGAATCCAAGGGCGTTTGAGTCGTCTCTGCTTCTGCCTGAGACGCGGGCGATGAATCTCCGGATGCCAGCGTAGCACTGACGTGTGCTGCCGCGTCGGTAGTCGCCGCGACGACAGGCTCGGTGGGTGCTTCTGCCCCCTCCGCCGAAGCTTCCGAGTGAACCGCGCTGGCCGGAGAACTCTCGATAGCCGCGTCTCGGGATTCCGCGGACGGAGAGGCCCCCTCGTTCGTCGCGATTTCGGCAGTTTCCGTCGAACTGGGAGCGTCACT
Organism: Pirellulaceae bacterium; assembly: GCA_025459145.1. Lineage (GTDB taxonomy): Bacteria > Planctomycetota > Planctomycetia > Pirellulales > Pirellulaceae > CAYLLN01. The sequence goes on from JALORD010000024.1 coordinate 9,946, forward strand.
AAGCAATTCCGCGGCAAACTTCTTCCGCGATTCGACCTTGGCCGGCGCAGGCATCGCTTGGGCAAGGAGCGACTCGTCGCAACCGATCTTCGCGAGCACCTGCTTGGCAATCTCATAACTTTCTGGGTGAATCCACGTGGCATCCAGCGGATTCTCGCCGCCGATTACCTTCAAAAATCCAGCCGCTTGGACAAATGACTGTTCGCCGAGTCCGGAAACCTCCTTGAGCTGTTCCCGATTGCGAAATGGCCCGCGCTCCCGACGATATTCGTAGACTCTCCGAGCTGTGAGGGCGTTCATCCCGGAGATATACCGGAGCAGGGCGGGACTGGCCGAGTTGACGTCGACCCCCACGAAATTAACTGCCGATTCCACAACGGCATCGAGCGAATCTTTGAGATGCTTCGCCTTGACGTCGTGCTGATAGAGCCCCACTCCAAGATTTGCTGGATTGATTTTGACCATCTCAGACAACGGGTCGAGCAGCCGCCGGCCGATCGAGATGGCGCCCCGCTGCAGCGCGTCGAACTGAGGCAACTCCTCGCGGCCCAGTGGACTCGTTGAGTAGATGCTGGCTCCGGCCTCGTTCACGACGACGTAGGCGACATCGTGCCCCTGCAGTTCTTCGGCCAGGCAATCGGCCACCAGCTGTTCCGTTTCACGACAGCCGGTCCCGTTGCCGATCGCAATGATTGAAACGCCATGCTGAATTACCATTTCAGCCAGACGAGTGCGCGCTTTCTTACGCCGCTCCTCGTCCTTGCCGATGACGAAAATCATGCCGTGCGCGAGCACATTGCCAAATTCATCCAGGGCCACCAACTTGCTGCCGCTCTTGAAACCCGGGTCGATGGCCAATACGCGGCGGTTGCGCGTCGGCGGCTGCAGCAGCAGCTTCCTCAAATTACGGACGAAGACCTCGACGGCGTGTTCTTCGGCCCGATCGGTCATTTCCCGCCGAATCTCGCGCTCCAAGCTGGGAGCAATGAGCCTACCCAGTGCATCGCGCAGGCAGTCGCGCAGAAACTCGAGGTGCGGATGGTCGGCACGCCACAAGAACTGTTCGGCCTCCCGAAACATCGCCTCCATGTCGGCATCGATGCCAACGCGAATGGCGTGGGCTCGCTCACCGCGATTGATTGCCAGGACTCGGTGGGGTGGAACGCGACTGAGCGGTTCGGAGTAGTTGTAATAGTCCTTGAAAGCGTGTTCGCCGACGACCTTTTTTTTCTTCTTCTTTTTCTTCTTCAGCAAAGCTGTGACAGGAAGCGCGACAGGGACCGGCGGAGGCTCGAATAGACGCCCGGTCGGCAATGATTCATCACTTCCGCTCGGCGCTTCGCCGCTCGATGGCGTTTCGCCGCCATCCGCGGCTACGGTAGCCGTTGGGAGCATGCCCACTTCGGTCGCGTTCGACGGGCTGTACTCCGTCGTTTGCGCGACGACAGTCGGAGAATCGTGGCTGGCTGTAGACAATCCTGTCGGTGCAACCGCAGTAGCTTGAGCCCGCTCCTCCCCTTCGGCCGATACCGCCTCAACTCGAGCGACGTCCGGTTGCTCCGAAGCCGTGGATTGAGAGCGGTGCTCCTGCCCAGTCGCAGAATCGACCACTAGCGGCTCGGCGGCACTAGTACTTGCTTCGGCTGACGAGTCAACCGTCTTGGCCGCTGCCTCAGGCGAGGGTTCATTGCCCGGCGGAGGAGTCTCGACCTTCGTACAAACGATTCGTCCGCTGCGCTGAAAGATTCGCCGCAGGCGGCCGCGCAACTCGGCAATTTCAGCAATCCGCTCGGCGATCAGGTGCCCGACGCCGTTAAGCACGTCGTCGGTCGTGTGCAATTCGCGGTCGGCCGAAAGAAACGTGGCGACCCGCGCCTGTAAGTCAGCAGCGTTTTCGTGCGCCTCAAAGATCTCGACAGCCAGTGGTTCCAGCCCGCGTTCGCGAGCGATGGTGGCGAGGGTTTGCTTTTTCGGCTTGAAGGGCAGATAGAGATCTTCCAGTCGCTTGGCCGTATTGGCCCGTTGAATCTCATCGGCCAGTTCGGGCGTCAGCTTGCCTTGCGCCTCAATCGTCTTGAGAATCTTGGCCTTGCGCTCTGCCAGCTGCCGCGATTTCGCCACCCGCAGCTGAATTTCACGAATCTGCTCTTCATCGAGACCACCCGTAAAATCCTTGCGGTAACGGGTGATGAAGGGAACCGTGTTCCCTTCATCCAGCAGTTCCACGGTCCGCTGCACCTTCTCCGGCGGCAAGTTCAGGTCGCGCGCAACATGACCTAGGTCGGTGGTCGTGGTCGTCATGCGATCGTGAACCTGCCTGTAGGTGGCAATCGAAGAGGAACGTAGTTCTCGAGCGACACCGAACGGATATTTCGCGCGAGCACGGCAGTCAAGCGTAAGGGGCGAATCTATCGTAATGCCTCATTTTGTCAAGGGTTACGGCGATCCGGAAGAACTGCCAACGTATCCCATGCCGCAGCCAAAAGATGTCAGAACCGTCGTGAAGCTGGCATGGGTCCGCTTGCTACAACGTGAACCTTGTCCGGTCAACTCTTGTCAGACAGTGAAGGAAGCGCCGGCCGCCCTCGGCACCGAATGCCTTTGGCATGGTAGGCTGGCAACGCGTTGCCCGAGGGCACCAAAGGGGACAGCACTGCGGCTACGCCTGGAAAAACTGGCTACCAATTGTTGAGGAAGCGGAGAGCAGTTAGGATCGCGACTGCGGAAACGGCTTTTCCCCCACTCAGTCCAGGTTCGGCCAAGACATCAGCCGTTATGCGGCTAAGGGGGTAGCGAATTCGGAACGGGGTGTAGCTCAGCCTGGCTAGAGCGTCTGCTTTGGGAGCAGAAGGTCGCAGGTTCAATTCCTGTCACCCCGACTTGACCGCGCAACCTGTCCCTTGGACGACCGCTCCAAGGCGTGCTATTCGCGGGGTTTTCTTTCGCCTGCAAGGTGCTTGTCACCAGCAGACATGCAGCGCGTCCGCATCCGCCCAAGGTATCTGAGGCGGGCCCTATCGCCGTGTTAGCAGCGAAGGCTCGCGTACGTTTTGCTCCGCCGTTTCGCGGGTGATCTTGCCGGCGGTGAGGAGTTGCCGGATCGATTCGTCGAAGCTGAGCATGCCGTCGTCACGAGCGGTCAGCAAATAGTTGTCGATGCTTTCGAGTTTCCCTTGACGGATGGCGGCGGCGATGGGGCTGGTGTTCCAGACAATTTCGAGCGCCAAGTGCCGTTTGTCGCCCCGATCGACCGCCGGCAAGAGCCGCTGGGCGATGATCGTCCGCAGTCCCTGCGCGAGCTGATAGCGAATGTCGCGCTGCACGTCCTGCGGGAAGATATCGGCGAATCGGCTGATCGCTCCTTTGGCGTCGCGGGTATGCAGCGTCGTCAGGACGAGGTGGCCCGTTTCCGCAGCGCTGAGGGCCATCTGAGCTGTATCGCGGTCACGGATTTCGCCCACCAGAATCACGTCTGGATCCTGCCGCAGGCCGGATTTCAGCCCGTCGGCAAATGTCAGCACATCGCTCCCCACCTCCCGCTGGCTGACCATCGATTGGGGCTCGCGGGGATAGAGGTACTCGATCGGCTCTTCCACGGTAATGATTCGAAAGCCGCCCGTCTGGTTCAAAAGCTGCACGAGCATCGCGAGCGTGGTGGTTTTCCCCGAGCCGGTGGCTCCCGTGACGATCACCAGGCCGTCGAGCAGGCCGGCAATCCGCTGGGCGAGCGATTGGGGAAAGCCGGCCCAGGAAAAATCGGGGATCGCGGCGGGCACGATCCGCACACACGCCCCCAACCGGCGTCCCGCGAAGAATAGGTTGGCGCGAAATCGATGCGCCACCTGCTCGATCAGCCACTCGAACGACCAGTCGACATTTTTCTGTTCCGATAGCCGGCTTCGCAATTCCGCGGGACAGAGCCCGGTTACGATTTCATCGGCCGATTCTCCCGAGAGGGGCTCGCCCGCCAATTCGACCAGTTCGCCGTGGCGGCGAATGATCGGCGGATAGCCGGCCAAGAGATGCAGGTCCGACGCCTCTCCCTTGACCGCCTGCTCGAGCCAAGCGAGCACTGGCGGCGGCAATTCGAAAGCATGCAGGGCACCCAGTTGTGCCGTCGGCTGGGCAGCTATCGGCGCGCGAGTTGGCAATACTTGTGGCATAGGCAAGTTCCCGGGGAACGCTTTTCACTTGTGAGGCTGGATGTCATCTGGCAGACTACAGTCTCCGGGGCAACTGCGGCTACTCCGGGCGAAAGTTCCCCTCCTGCCTACTTTCCTGCCACTCTCATGAAACCCCGCCTCGCTCGAGTGTTTCTCTGCCTGCTGTTGGGATTTGGAGCGCTGGCCTGCCATCTCCCGGCTGCGGAGCTAGCCGTTGCGCTCCGCCGTCCCGTGGCCATCGTCCCCCTCGACTCAGGCCTGAGGCTCTTGGTGGCCAATCGCCAGAGCGGCAGCCTGAGCCTGGTCGATTTGGCAACCGGCAGCGTCGTTGCCGAACAGGTCGTCGGTCGCCGATTGTCGGACCTTATCCCTATCCCCATGGCAGCTGGCAACGTCCCTCTGGCAGCAAGCAATCAGTTGCTCGCGACCGACGAGGAGACGCATGAGCTCTTGCTCGTAGAAGTCACCGGCGAATCGATCTCGGTCCGCGGGCGGCTCCCCGTCAGCCCGTACCCCGTTTCGATTTGTCTGGCGAGCGATGGCCAGCAGGCCACGGTGGCCTCGTTGTGGTCCCGACGACTTACCTTTGTGAAAATTGATACCAATCAATCCCCGACCACGCTGTCGACCGCAGGGGTCCTCGATTTGCCGTTTGCTCCCCGTTGTCAGCACTTGCTTTCTGGCCGCGATCGGTTGATCGTGGCCGACGCATTCGGCGGCCGGTTGGGAATCGTCGATCCGGCTGTTCAAAAACTCGTCGACACACGGCAGTTTCCCGGGCATAACGTCCGTGGAGTCCGCACTCGGCCCGACGGAAAAATGCTGGTCGTCGCCCACCAGATGCTCAACGACTTGGCCCATTCGATCCAGAACGATATCCACTGGGGGCTCCTGATGTCGAACGACCTCCGCTGGCTGGAGGTCGATTCGGTACTGGCCGGCGGTGAAAAGCTCTACTACGGGGCCCACATCCACCCGCTCGGCGATCCAGGCAAAGGGGGTGGTGATCCCGGCGGCTTGGCTGCTGCGCCCGATGGCACGGTCTGCGTTTCGCTCTCGGGCGTGAATCAGATCGCCCTCGGCAAGGAGAACGACTTCAGCATGCAGCGGATTCGGGTCGGCCGCCGGCCCACCGCAGTCGCGTTCAGCCCCGACAGCCGGCAGTTGTTCGTCGCTAATACCCACGACGATTCGGTTTCGGTCGTCGATGTGGCGGGCCTCGAGGTGCTGGCGACGATCTCGCTGGGGCCCCAGCCCGAACTCACCGAGGCCCAGCAAGGGGAAGTCCTCTTTTACGATGCAACGCTCTCGCACGACGGCTGGATGAGTTGCCACAGCTGCCACACCGACGGGCACGCCAACGGCGAAATGAACGACAACCTGAGCGATCGCTCGTTCGGCGCTCCCAAGCGGGTTCTGTCTCTGTTCGGTATAGGAGAGACAGCCCCGTACGCCTGGACGGGCGAAGTGCAGACGCTCTCCCGCCAGATCGAGAATTCGATCGAGAAGACGATGCAGCGAGGGGATGAATTGCCGCGGGAGCAGGTCCAGGCGATCGCCGCCTTTATCAAGACGCTGGCGGTTCCGCCGCCAGTCGATGTGCTGCGAGGAACGGTCGACGCCGACGCCGTCTCGCGAGGGAAAGAAGTGTTTCTGCGACACAATTGTGCCGAATGCCATGCCGGCGAGACATTCACTTCGCCAGCCGCCTACGACGTAGGACTCGTCGACAAAGTCGGCAATCGAGCGTTCAACCCGCCTTCGCTCCGCGGCCTTTCGCATCGCGGGCCGTATTTTCACGATTCGAGCGTTCCGGCGCTTGCCGATGTGTTCGCCAAGCACGGCCATCCGGGCGGGGCAGACTACAAGGACGAGGAAGTCCGCGATTTGGTGGCGTATCTGCGGAGCCTCTAATCCGTGGAGTTACAAGTCGCGGGGTCCCCCGGCGTGCCGGTTCATTCCGCGGGTGGGCTGGTCTCGGGTGCTGGCGCCGCTCCAGGACCCTCCGTCGACGGGGCGCTGGCGCCGCTGTTCGCGGGTGGGCGGTTGCGCTGTTCGCCGCGCAAGAGCCATTCAATCACGTAAAAGAAAATCGGCGTTAGAAGGATGCCGAACAGCGTCACACCGAGCATGCCGCTGAATACGGCGACGCCCAGCGTGCGGCGCATTTCGGCGCCGGCCCCGTGTCCCAGCATGAGCGGCACAACGCCCAGGATGAATGCGAAGCTGGTCATCACGATCGGCCGCAGCCGTACCTTGCTCGCTTCGACAGTCGCCTCGAAGAGCGGTTTGCCTTCTTTCGCCATCAATTCCTTAGCAAACTCGACCACAAGGATCGCGTTCTTGCACGCCAGCCCCACCAGAACCACGAACCCAATCTGGACAAAAATGTTGAGATCCATCCGGGCGATGATGATGCCCACGAGCGCGCTGAGCACGCACATCGGTACCACCAGAATGATCGCTACCGGGAGGGACCAGCTTTCGTACTGGGCGGCCAAGACCAGATAGACGAGCACGACCGCTCCCACAAATGCCGTGAGCGGATTCTGCAAAAGATCCTTCGGGCTATTGATCACGCTCGATTGCCGCTGCAGGAACGAGATCTCAGTCCATTCAGCAACCATTGAATTCGGCAGCGTTTCAGCCGCCAGCGCATCCATCCGAGACAGGACCTGGGCGCTGCTGACGCGCGGCGAATTCACGCCGTTGATGACCGCTGCGGGAAAAGAGTTGTAGCGATTGATGAGCACCGGCCCCGTGCTTTCTTCGATCGTTGCGACTGCTCCCAGCGGCACCATTTGCCCTTGGCGATTGGGGACTTTCAGTCGCCGCACCATCTCGACGTCGATCCGAAACCTGGCATCGGCCTGCACATTGACCTGCCAGGTGCGGCCGAACTGGTTAAAGTCGTTGACGTAGTAGCCGCCCATGTAAATCTGCAGCGCGTCGAACACCTGCTTCAGCTCGACCCCCATCGCTTTGCATTTGACGCGGTCGATGTCGATAAAAAGCTGCGGCGTGTTGGCGCGAAAGCTGTTGAATACAAGCAGCATCCCGGGGAGTTCCTGCCCCTGGGCAGCGAGCCGCTCGGCCTGTGCCTCAAGCACATCGAGTCCGTTGTCGCCGCGGTCCTCGACCATCAATTTGAAGCCGCCGGCATTGCCCAGACCATCGACCGCCGGCGCGCCGAACACCGAAATGCGGGCATCTTGGATTGCGGCCAGCTTTCGCCGCAATGTGGCAGCCACCGCGTCCGCCCCCTCGGCCGCGCCATGCCGCTCGTGAAACGGCTTGAGCACCACGAATCCACCGGCATAGTTTGAACTGATCGCGTTGGCGATGAACGACTGGCCCGAGACGGTCAAAACATGTGCGACGCCGGGCGTTTCCATTACAGCCGCTTCGATCTGCGTCACGACCGACTCGGTCCGCTCCTTCGAGGCGGCATCAGGCAGCTGCACATCGAGCAGCAAGTAGCCCTTGTCCTGGCTGGGAATGAATCCACCGGGTACCCGCGTGAAACCGAAAACCGTGAGGAGCAGCAAGCCGCCATAAACCAAGAGGACGATCGTGCTGATCCGGAGCAGCGAGGCCAAGCCGCGTCCGTAGGCCGTCGTCACCCAATCGAACGCCCGATTGAACCAGGCAAATATCACCTTGAGCACTGCATTGACCCACGGCGCCAAGAAGAACCCCGCCACCGCCCCGGGAACGAACAACATCGCACAGAGCCCCCACCAACGGGCCCAGTATTCGGCATTCAGTTCGCGATGTTCGGCATCGACATCGAGCCCCAGCCAGTTCGCTCCCCACCGCCACAACAAGTACAGCGATAATCCGCCAAAAAGCAGCACCACACCCCACCACGGCAAGGCTTCCCGATGTTCGTGGGCGTGCTCACCCGGCTTGGGGTCGCGAAACACCGAGGTCGCCCGCGCGGGCGTCATGGTCATGGCATTGATCGCCGAGATAATCATGCTGGCCGCGATTGTCAGGGCGAATTGTCGAAAGAACTGCCCCGTGATTCCTCCCAGAAATGCGCTCGGCAGGAACACCGAACTGAGCACCAGTGTGATCGCGATGATCGGACCGGTGATTTCGTTCATGGCGTTGATCGTCGCCTCGCGAACCTTGTAGCCCATGCCGATCCAGCGCTCGATGTTTTCGAGCACCACGATGGCGTCGTCCACGACGATCCCAATCGCCAGCACCAGGCCGAACAGCGTCAGATTGTTGAGCGTGAAGCCCATCAGGGCCATCACCGCAAACGTACCGACGAGCGACACTCCGACATCGATCAGCGGCAGCATCACCGCTTTCCAGTCCTGTAGAAACAGGAGCACCACGATCGCCACCAGAATCACCGCATCGCGGAGCGTCTTAAACACCTCGGCCACCGACTCGCGGATAAATGGCGTGGTGTCGTAAACGATGTCGAACTTGAGTCCGGGCGGGAATTGCCGCTCCAGCTCGCGCATCTTCCGCTTGACCCGATCCGCCGTATCGAGGGCGTTCGAGCCAGGCAGCTGAAACACGGCGAGCCCCGCCGAAGGCCTCCCATCAAGCTGACACGTAGTATTCAGGTTCTTGGCGCCGAGCTCAACGCGGGCCACGTCGCGGACCCGAGTGACTTGACCGTTCGCTCCCGTTTTGACAACGATCTCGGCAAACTCGTCAGGATCGGACAAGCGTCCGAGCGTCGTCATCGTCAGTTGAAAATCGGTTCCCGGCGGCACGGGCGGCTGTCCGATCGCTCCCGCGGCGACCTGGACATTCTGCTCGCGGAGGGCCTGCACCACATCACCGGCCGACAGGTTGCGCGTTGCAAGTTGATCGGGGTCGAGCCAGACCCGCATGCTGTAGTCTTGCTGCCCCAGGATCGAAACGTCGCCGACTCCCTCCAGGGCTGCCAGCTGATCGCGAACCTGAATCGTGGCATAGTTGCTGATGAAAAGCTGGTTGTAGACGGGCTGATCGGTCGCTTCATCGATGTCCGAATAAAGATTGACCGCCAGGAGGATATTCGGCGAACGCTTCTTCGTGGTGACGCCCGTCGCTTTAACGACGTCGGGCAACAGCGGAGCGGCCTGCGCGACTCGGTTTTGCACCAGGACCTGCGCCATGTTCAGGTCGGTGCCGAGGGCAAAAGTTACCGTGAGTGTGTAACTGCCGTCGCTGGCCGATTGGCTCGACATGTATAGCGCGTTTTCGACGCCGACCACTTGTTGTTCGATCGGGGCCGCCACCGTCTCCATCACGACCTTCGCGCTTGCGCCGGGATAGGCGCACGTCACCTGCACGGTCGGAGGGGCGATCTCCGGGTACTGGGCGATGGGCAACACGTAGTTGCAGACCACTCCTGCCAGCACAATCACGATAGAAATCACCCAGGCAAAGATCGGGCGATCGATAAAGAAGCGGGCGAGCACCGTCTGGCTCCGATTTCAGCGACACAGGCCAAGCATCGTCGGCACACAAACGGGGGGCCAAGCTAGCAGATATGCCGCCCTGAAGCCATGGTCGAGAAAAGATTGAGCGCGCCGCACGCGCGACAATCTTTACCGCGTCGAGTTGGCGGGAGGGACCGACGCGGTCGGTCCTCCCTGCACGAAGGGGCGATTCGCGTCGTACTGTGCGCGGCGGCGCTCGAGGGCTGCCAAGGCTCGCGGCGGTGCTACGCCGATTGCCTCGGCCACGGTCGCCAGAGCTGCGGCATAGTCGCCGCAGGAAGCCTCTGCAGCTGCCAATGCGTCGAGGTAGGTCCAATCCCGCTTCCCATCGATTTCAATCGCCTTGCGGGCAGCTTCGAGGGCTAGTTCACCGTTGCGGAAACGCTCCTCCGGGCAGGTCGCCATCAGCCATGCCACGTTGCGATAGGCCCGTCCGTATTTAGGGTCGAGCCGAATCGCTAGCCGATAGTCTTCTCCCGCCTCGTTCCAGCGCCCGGTGACGAACTTGGCTTCGCCCCGCCCAGCCGCAGCCGCGGCACTCATCGGCGAAAGCTGCAAGACGTAATGGAAATCCGCCTCGGCTTCGGCGGGTTGCTGTAGCCGGAGATAGCAGTTGGCTCGGCCGAGCCGCGCTCCCTGATCGTTGGGATCTCGCTTGAGAACCTCGCTGTAGTCGGTCACGGCAGCCGCAAACTCTCCCCGCTCGGCAAGAATCTCGGCCCGGTTGAAACGCGAGTTGCCAAACTCCGGCATAAGTTCCAGCACACGGCTGAAATCGGCCAGCGCCTCATCCATTTTTCCATGCAGCGCTAGGCTGACTCCTCGATTGTGAATTGCCTTCCACTTTTTGGGGTCGTGCCGCAGAGCCGACTCAAAGTCGTCGAGGGCCAGCGCGTCCAGCTCGTTCGCCTGCCGTTCCTGGCCATCGTTAAACAGCCTCGCCGCCTGATCGGCGTAGATTTCGCCGCGGCGGTTATAGCCCCAGGCTGCCAGTTCGTGGGCATAACGCAGAATGCGTTCGGGAGGACCGGCTGCGATCGCCCGCTCGCACACTTCGACGACGCGATGGAAATCGTCGGTCGTCGTGGCGTCCTTGGTGGCGTCGTACGTCCGTCTCAGAATGCCTGCCGCCGACTGGGCATCAATGCGCTCCAAGTCGTCCTCGGGGGGCGGCTGGGCCGGTGTTGGTGCGTTCTGGGCATGCGCGATGGCGGCGACTCCGCACAGCGCCACAACCGCGAGCAGTCCACCTCCGTTGATCCGCACCATATTGATCCTCCCTGATCGCTTCGCCAACTGGGGAGATTATGCCTCTTGACGGGGAATTGGGGAAAGAGCAACTCGCCCAGCCATCGGTGAATGTTGAATCTGCGAAAGGCCACTCGCCTCGTCACTCGGAACAAGCACCGACTTAGCCCGAGAACTTGTTGCAAACGACTTTGCAGTAACAACTTGCGGCGATTCCACGCCCGCCCAAAACGGTGACAATGGGCCCGCAAGCGTATGCCAGCCGGGGACTGTTTGGTCGCGAGCCGGGACCTGTCCGAAACCAGCAGGGCTGCTTACCATGCACTCAGCCCACTTTGAGTTTTGCTGGCTTCCCCTACCTCCCCCCTTTAGCACGCTGCGCACCATGCCCGACCCAATTCTGCTCATTCTGCGGTACATGCACATTTTGGGGGCGATTACGCTGATGGGCGGGACGATCTTCATGCGGTTCGGCCTCGCCCCCGTTGTGGCGGGGCTCGACGACTCGGCCAAGGCGCATCTGCACCAGCAGGTCCGCGCACGCTGGTCGAAGCTGGTGATGATGGCGTCGGGGCTCTTGCTCGTCAGCGGCATCGCCAATCTGGCGCTCGCCTCACGATTCAACTACGAGGGACCACTCGGCGAAAAATACCACATGATCGTCGGGATCAAATTCCTGCTGGCAATTCCCATTTTTTTGATCGCCAGCTTCCTCGCAGGCCGCAGCTCCACGGCCCAGAAATTCCAGGCCCAAGCTACGACCTGGATGAATCTGAATCTTGCCCTGGCGCTCGTGATGATTCTGATTGGCGGGGCGCTCAAGTTCGTCCCGCGAACTCCCAAACCGCTCGTTCAGCCCGCCGCTGCATCGAGCGCGCCGGCAGCGGATGACATCGCCGACCAAACGCTTTCCTTCCGCCGCGCCGCTGAATAAGCTGGGAGCAGTCGGGGCCTGATTGAGAATTGGCCCTCCGCCCCAGTTTCCGCCCTTCGGCAACCATGTCACACCGCAAACGTGCACTGGACGTACTCTGCGAGGCCCGGCAGATTCTGGCCCAGCGTTTGATCGAATTGGCGATCGAACAATCCGAGGAAATTCTGGCCGATGCGCGGGGCGACTCGTACATGAACGAGATCGAATCCCTGTACGAGCAAGTCGGAATGAAGCTGGCACACTTGGGGCAGATGATTTCGAATCTGCCGGCCGAACCGGAAGAAGCCGCATCGCCGCCACCGCTCGACGAACGCGCGGGCGAAGCGTTCTCGGTCGCCACGGAAGCCGCTCCCAGCGCCGACGCGGTCTCGCAAGACACACTTCCTGCCCTGACCGGCCCCGTCTACGTTGCGGCCCCGGCTCTGCCGTCGCCGGGAAGCGTCACCACAACGCGTTCCCGGGCCACCCAGCTTTCGCTGCAGGCGTTCGCAGCGCAGATTCAAGCGGGGGATCTGCTGGCAGCCGGCCGTACGATTGGCGCCCTGTTCGAACTGGAACAGCCGCGGTCGATTGCCTGTGCGGCAACATTTGCGCAGCGCGTTCGTACGGAAGCCAGCTTTTTTCGTCGAGTTATGCAACTCCGCAGCCAGGTCCAAGCCGGCGACGACCAACGCGTGCGGGCCCTCCTGGGAGATTGCTTCGGCCTGTCCCGCGGCGAATCGCAGGAAGTGCTCACAGTCCTGCGGCGTCGGTTGCGGTTAGAAGACTGATCGACCAGACTAAAAGGATCGAGGCGGGTTGGCGTCCTATCGCCACCAGCGCACCTGCAAGGGATGCACTGTGCCGCGCTAACGTCGACGGCACGCCGCCCACTCCATCAACCACGAGCGACCCTGCAATGGACGGTAAGGCGAAAAAACGACTCGAAGTCATCCGCCAGAAACTCCCGCTCCTCAAACAGCGCCTGGCTGGCGCGAAAAAGCAAGAAGACGAACCGGGCGAGGTCAAAAAGCTGGAACAAGAGATTGCCAGCCTGGAATCAGAAGCAGCGAAGTTGCGCTCGTAGATCTGACGGTCAACGCGCAGCTTGGGTGGGGCGCCCCGATAATGCGACGCCGAAAAGCAACTGCCGAAGACACAGGCCTGCGCACTGGCGACAGTCGCCTGTCTCCTGCTCGCCCTCGCCATTCGAATCGCGTCTGGTTATTGGTCATCATCCTTGGTTGCCTCTCGTCGCGCGATTTCGAGGGAGCACTACGGTGGCACGATATCGCCTCGCGTATTTGCCGTCAAAGTCCCGACAATGCTTTACTCCTGGCCCGCATTGCCCGACAAAAAAGTGATCGAAAGTCGTTTCAGCAGGCCCTGACGCTTGCTCGTCGGTGGGGCGCCGATCCCGCTCTGGTTCGCCGCCAGGAGATTTTGGCCCAGTCCCAGGCCGGCGAACTCGAGGAAGTTGAGGGGGAACTAGTTCGCGAATTGGCACGTTCGGGTGCCGCAGCTGATGAGATTAGCGAGGCGTACGCCAACGGACTGGCCATGAATGCCCGCTTTGATGACGCCCTCAGCGTACTCGATGCCTGGCGCAAGGACTTTCCAGACGACCCGCGTCCCGACTACCGAATTGGCAGAATCCAGGAGCATCGGGAAATGTATTTGGCGGCGGAGACGAGTTATCGCCGCTCCATTTCGCGGGATTCTCGCTTTTACCCCGCTCGCTACAGTCTCGGACGGGTGCTGCTGCACGAGCGTCGCGGGGAAGAAGCTGTCGAAATGTTCCGATCGTGCCTGGCGATGCAGCGTCCGGAAGCAGTTCAAGTGGAACTTGCTGTCGCCCTTAAATCGCTCGGCGAGTTGGACGAGGCGCGTGCCCTGCTGCGCTCGGTTGTCGAAGCGGATCCTGCCTTACTCCGCGATTCTTACATGACACTTGACCAACAACCGGAAGGCTTTAAGGCTGCAGCCGAATACGGACGCCTTGAGACCGATGCAGGAAATTTCGCGGAAGCGTGTAAGTGGCTGGAGATCGCACTCGCCCGACATCCCCAGGACCTGATGGCTCGATACGCGCTGGCCGTATCGCTCCGTGGCCTCGGCAAGCTGGAGGAAGCGGAAAAGCACTTTGCACTGGTCGAGAGGGCGCGCGAAGCATTGCAGGAGGCAAACTCGCTCAGCCAGCGAATCAAGGCCGAGCCAGGCGACCTCGAAGCTCGCCTGTCTCTGGGAAAACTGGTCCTCGACAACGAGTCGGAGCGAACTGGCATATACTGGATTAAGTCGATTTTCGCCTTCGACCCCAATTACGCGCCGGCCCACGAGGCACTTGCCGATTACTACGCTGCTCGGGCAGACGACCAGCTTGAGTTTGCAGAACTTGCCACGTATCACCGAAATCGAGCCCAGCAAATCTCGAAACCGCATGCACCGAATTCTCGAGGGAGCGTTTACCCGCACCAGCCTTAATCGCCGCGGGCGTTTGCTGCGACCGTGGCGTCGTGCGTGCTGTCCCCCAATTTCGGCAGTCACCCGTCTCACATTTCGAAGGCTTTCTGATCGCCGAGCGGGGGTTACAACGACGCAAGCTCGATTCCTGCTTGTCATCGTGCTGCTCGGAATGTTCCTTGGGTGTCGGGCAGAGAAAATCCAGTCGCCACGACCAGAAACCTCAGGGAAATCGAATGCAAAGGCGGACGACCTGCCAATTCCACGGTTTGTCGACGTTACGACCAAGTCCGGAATTTCCGCCATTTACCGAAACGGAGAGGAGACGGGGAATTGCAGTTATGTGGAGTCGCTCGGCGGAGGTGTCGGTGTAAGCGACTTCGATGGGGATGGTCTGATGGACCTGTTTTTCCCTGGGGGTGGCACCATCCAAACGAACGAGCCACTCCGCGGAATTCCCGGCACGATGTGGCGAAATCGGGGGCAAATGGCCTTTGACAACGCGACGCGCGCTGCAGCCCTCGATCGCGCCGACAATTACACGCACGGTTGTGCAATTGCCGACCTCGACAACGACGGCTTTCCGGACCTGCTCGTGACGGGATATGGGGGATTGCAGCTGTTTCGCAACCAAGGGGATGGCACTTTCGTCGAATCGCGCGAGCCCGCCGGACTCCTGGATGATTCCTGGAGTTCTAGCGCCGCGTGGGGAGATTTCGATGGTGATGGAAACCTCGATCTCTACGTCGTCCACTATGTCGACTGGTCTTGGCAAAACCATCCGTATTGTCAGTCAACTCAGTCGGGCAAACGCGATCTCTGCGCCCCGGCCGATTTTGCCCCTCTCAGCGATGTGGTCTATTTCAGCCGAGGCGACGGCACGTTCGGGGCGGCCTCGGGAGATGTTGGTCTCGCTCCTGGGGGAAAAGGACTGGGAGTGATCGCAGCGGATGTGAATCTAGACGCAAAGCTGGACGTGTACGTTGCCAACGACACGACGCCTAATTTTCTGCTGATTAATCAGGGAAACGGACGCTTCCAGGAGCGCGGCGTTTCCAGCGGCACGGCCTTCGATCAACGCGGCATCCCCAACGGCAGCATGGGACTAGCCGTCTTCGACTACGACCACGACCTGCAACCCGACATTTGGGTCACCAACTACGAGCGGGAAACATTTGGCCTCTATCACAATGACGGAGGAGGAGCATTTCGCTGTTTAACCGAGGCAGCGGGAATTGCTTCTCTCGGAACGCTGTTCGTGGGGTTTGGCACGGTCGCTGCCGACTTTTCTCATCGCGGACAGGAGGATTTGGTCGTCAGCAACGGTCATATCATGAAACACCCAGGGACCTCGACCGTGGCCCAGGTACCCCTATACCTTGGTAATGATGGAAACGGCCGATTTGAGCGACTACCGTTTCCCGACGGCAACTATTTCGCGGAGGTCCATCGAGGGCGCGGCGTGGTTGCGGCTGACCTCGATCGGGACGGCTGGCTCGACCTCGTCTTTTCGCATGTCGAGGAGCCCGCGACGGTCCTGCAGCAACAACACCCCCAATCAGGCGGACATAGAGGCGGCGACAATTGGCTAGGACTCCGCCTGATCGGCCGTAGGGCCAATCGCGATGCGATTGGAGCCCACGTCATCCTCACGACGACAGCCGGGAAGCAATACCGCACGATCGTCGGTGGCGGCAGCTATTTGTCGCAGAATCCTTACGAAGTACGCTTCGGATGGCCCGACGGGGCGACTGCTGTCGAGGCCCAGATCACGTGGCCCAGCGGAGACCGGCAGATTGTCACTCCACTCACCCCAGGAGCGGTGAGTCCGGTGCTTGAACCAACCGGCGGACAGCCCAATGCTATTCCCTAGATTTGGGGCTAGTCATTGAGGGATTGTGATCCGCGGTGAATCGCGCTAGTCAACGTTGGTCGATTGCGCAGAAAAATGCGGCCGAGGTCTTGGAGGACACGGCTGCGCGATAATTCGAAATCGGCTGCGGGCGCTTCCAGCCCTCGTTCCAGCGGGTTAGAGCTTGGACGCCATTTCCTGGGCTTTGGCCTTCACCTTAGCCGGGTCGTTTAAGCCGCGCAACTCTTCAAATCCTTTGCTCAATTCGTCCGCCTTTGCAGGGTCCGATGCCCGCAGGTTTTCGATTTCCTGGCCGATCATTTCAAATCCGCTGTCCTTCTCGCCAGTCTGCGCGAGCGCGCTGAGGCTGGTTTTGATCGATTCCGTCGGTGCGGGCGCCGCTACTTCCGTGGGAGTGTCCTTGACAGCTCCGCAGCCCACCAAGCCCAGAACCACCACCAAACCAAGTAGCCGCAGTAAATTACCCATTTGATTCATTGCTTCGCCTGTTTACTCGAAGTGAAAGTTCTCAAAAGCAGAAACCCCGTCTGCCGCTGGGGCCAACGGGGTCTCAAGTTGTTTATTTTCGCGTGCGATAGCGCCTAGTTCTCAACGATTGCTTCGCCGCCGAAGGCGCTGCCTATGGCCTGATAGGTCACGAAATTGATCGTATTCGAGAAGATCCGAACGCTTCCATCTCCCATCGCATGCATTGCACCACCGGGGTGGCGACTCCGTGCTGGGAACACACCTTTCGCATCGGCCTGGCCGCAGCCAGCGCAGTCGTGACAGGCTGGGTACTTCCAGTTCGGCGGCGCTAGCGTGTTGATTGCAGCATTGTAGAAACCGGGCGCACTCCAGCGGAATCCAGAGAAAGTCAACTGGTTCGCTCCACCAGCTTGTCCTACTGACAAACACGTTTGTCCGTAGGTTTCGAGCTGCGCCTGAGTGGCGAAATCATTGGGGTAGGATGCGTCCCAGGCTTGGCCCCGAATAACGTCCCCAAAAACCGTGAATCGCGTATTCGTGCCATCGCCTTTCACGAACTCGCCGAGCATGATCGTGTTGGAAAGGCCGTCCGTCACGTCCGCGAACGGACGCTCTCTTTCGCGAGTGAACATGCCGTTCACCAGCGCGAAGGACGTATTCCAACCTCGATTCGAGCCTTCGCTCACACCGTAGTTGTTCTGGCCAAGTTCGGTGGCGCTGGGGTACGCGCGATCCGACGGGCAGACAAGAATCTTGATGGGGGTGCGGCCCACGGTCAGAGCACCCGGAGTACCGATATTCTCGTGATGCCACTGATCGAAGCGAAATTGCTTGAAGACGTTGTCCTGCTCGATAAATGGCAGGACCATCGTCATGGCCGAGTAGCCGTTCCAGTTACTATTCGCGGCCACGCCGTTATTGGGGCCGCCCGAGGAATTGATCAGCGAACTGGCCGTTCGAGGTAGCTTGCCGTGCGTTCCTTCGTAATTGTGGAAGGCAAGGGCAAGTTGCTTAAGGTTGTTGCTGCACGACGAGCGCCGGGCCGACTCGCGGGCGGCCTGCACAGCCGGCAATAGCAAAGCCACTAGCACGCCGATAATGGCAATGACAACCAGCAGCTCCACGAGCGTGAATGCCTGCCTTCGATGTCTCATGAGAGGGTCCTGAGTAAGGGATAGATAATAATTTCTACCTGCCGCCCCATGAAAAGCAGCGGCAGAGATCGCCCAATTCCAAGATAAAGATTTTAAGGAACAAAAAAATCTACGTCAATGGTTGGGAATCATTTCTCCCGGACCCTCGCCCTAGCGGTTCGGGAATTTCCCCTACGCCACTTGTGGATGATGGGGCCGGCATGGCTTGCCTGAAGCAGCGCAGGCTCGATTTGCTAGATCTCGGGCCAAAGCCCCTATCACCCCATATTGGGTGGTGTTCAAATTTGCTACTTTGCCACTTCAAGAATTTCACTCGACCATACGCCGTCCCGTTTTTGCCTGCCTCGTCGCTGCATTTTCTCCCTTGCCGCATCTGCGCAGTTTGAGGTAATCTTCTGAGCGCTCGACTGTGCGAGGCAGCACTTTGCCTACCCCAAGGCTGAATCGACTTGGCAAGGGGCCGGCTCTTCCCAGCGCAGTTGCGTTACGCGGGACAGGACGTTTCCCGCGCCCGATCAACGGATTGAGGTTGCCATGACCGGATGGATCCCAGCGCAATGGAGTGTGACGCGGCAATTGGTCGTTGTGGCTATCTGGGCTGCAACGCTACTTGCCCTCGGTTGGACGCCCACGCTTCTGGCCCAAGACGCCCAGTGGATCTGGGCATCCGAACAGTCGCCGGATGATGTCCCACCCGGCACGGAATGCTATTTCCGCAAGACGTTCAATCTGCGTTCGCCCGAGGCGGGGCAGATCGCCATCGCCGCCGACGACGCCTACGATCTGTACATCAATGGCCGCCGAATCGGCCAAGGCACCGCCTCGCGGAAGCTGGTGGAAATCGATATCTCGCGGCAGTTGGGCCGCGGTCAGAACGTGATCGCGGTCCGCGTGACCAATCGGGGCGGACAGACGGCCGCCCTCGTGGCCCGGGTCACGATCAAGGAACAGGACGCCGGCTGGCAAGCCTACTCGACCGACGCGAGCTGGAAGGCGTCGCTCGCGGCGCTGCCGCTCTGGAACACCGCGCTCTACAACGACCGAGGCTGGGAAGCTGCCAAGCCGTTTGGTCCGCTGACCGTGGCGGCTCCGGCGGGCGATCCAGCCGCCGAACCGACGACCGAAACGGCCCCCCCTGCCGAAGAATCGGTCGCCAAAGGGAGCCGGTTCACGATCGACGAACAGTTTCAGGTGCAACAGGTCCTTTCCGGCGAAGAGTCCGGCTCGCTCACCACGATGACCTTCAACGAGTTTGGGCACATCCTGGCCGCGAAAGAAGGGGGCGGATTGCTCCTGATTTACGACGGGAACAACGACAAGATTCCCGAGAAAGTTCGGACTTATTGCGACAAGGTGAGCAATATCCAGGGCATTCTGGCCCTGAATGGCGAGGTGTTTGTCACGGCTGATGGCCCCGACGGTGCGGGCCTGTATCGCTTGTCCGACAAAGATCGTGATGGCGTGCTCGAGCATGTCCGCACGCTGATTCGTTTTGAATGCGAAGTGCTGGAACACGGCGCCCACGGCATCGTTCTCGGCCCCGATGGGCTCCTGTATTTGATCCTGGGCAATCATGCCAAGATTGTCGGCAACTACGACGACGGCAGCCCGCACCGCGACTTTTACGAAGGGGACCTGCTGCAGCCGCGTTACGAAGATCCAGGCGGACACGCCGTGGGGATCAAGGCCCCGGGTGGAATCGTCATTCGGACGGATACCGAAGGGAGCGGCGTGCAACTGGTCGCTGGCGGCCTTCGCAATCCGTACGACCTGGCATTCAATCGCGAAGGCGACTTGTTCATTCACGACGCCGATATGGAGTCGGATGAAGGCATGACCTGGTATCGCCCGACCCGGCTATGCCACATCATTCCTGGCGGCGAATACGGCTGGCGCAGCGGCTGGGCCAAATGGCCCGACTACTTCGTCGATTCGCTGCCGCCAGTGCTCGAAACGGGACGCGGTTCTCCCGCAGGAATGGTTGTTTATAACCACCTGATGTTTCCGGCCCGCTACCACGGCACCGTCTTTACGGCCGACTGGGCTCAGGGGCGGATTCTAGCCGTCAAAACGAAACGCAGCGGAGCAACTTATACCGCCAGCAGCGAAGTGTTTCTCGAGGGGAACCCGCTGAATGTGACCGATTTGGAAGTCGGCCCGGATGGCTGGCTGTACTTTACGACCGGGGGACGCGGAACTGGCGGCGGAATCTATCGTGTGGTCTGGCGAGGACAGGTGCCTGCCGAGGTCGCCGATATCGGCACCGGTCTGACTGCCGCGATTCGCCAGCCGCAAACCCAAGCCAGCTACAGCCGGCAGAATGTCGCGGCGATTCGCAAACAGATGGGTTCCAACTGGGACCCGAGTCTGGTGGGCGTGGCCCGCAGTGCGGCCAATCCGGCTCAGTATCGGCTGCAGGCGCTCGACCTGATGCAGTTGTTTGGACCGCCCCCGTCGCCCGAGCTACTGATCGAACTATCGCAAGAGCCTAACGAGCTCGTCCGTGCCAAGGCTGCCGAGTTCATGGGATTGCATGTGACGCCGGAAACCAGCGCCCGGCTGGTCGAGCTCTTGAACGACAACGATCGGGCGGTCCGCCGCAGGGCCTGCGAAGCATTGGCCCGGTCCGACTTTGCACCGCCGCTCGAATCGATCCTGAAAATGCTCGCCTCCGACGACCGTTTCGAAGCCTGGGCCGCGCGCCGAGTGCTCGAGCGGATGCCGGTCGAAAAATGGCAAACCGAAGTGCTCGGCTCGACCGACCAGCGAGTGCTGATCGAGGGGAGCCTGGCACTTATCGTGGCTCATCCGACGCGCGACAACGCGCTGGCCGTCTTGCAGCAGCTTAGCTCGAAGATGCAAGGGTTCGTCAGCGATCGGAACTTCGTCGACATGCTGCGCGTGATGCAGGTGGCGATTGCCCGGGCCGAGATCAAGCCCGAGGAAGTGCCCGGCCTGCGCCAGCAACTGGCCGAGGAGTTTCCGGCCGGCGAAACGATCATGAATCGCGAACTCGTGCGGCTGCTCTGCTATCTGCAAGAGTCGTCGATCATGGATCGATACGTGAAGTATCTGAAGTCCCCCGCGCCCGAGATGGAAAAGCTCCATCTGGCGCTGCACCTGCGGTTTATCGAGACAGGCTGGACACCCGAACAGCGACTGGAACTGCTTGCCTTCTACGAGGAGGCCAACGGCCGCAAAGGAGGCGGGAGCTACGCACGTTACATCATCAATGCGACGCGCGACTTCTGCCGGAACCTAAGCGAGGAAGAATCGCGACTCGTCCTCGAAAAGGGAGAGCAGTGGCCCAATGCCGCGCTCGGCGCGCTTTACAAGCTGCCGCCCGATTTTGATGAAGCGACGCTCAAAATGCTGCAGGACCTGGATGGCCGGCTGGCCGATAGCGAAGGGGACTCCGTGCAGCGACTGCAGGTCGGCATCGTGGCGGTCTTGGCCCGCCAAGGAAGCGAACCGGCAATGGCCTACTTGAGGCAGGTTTGGGATCAGTTCCCGGATCGGCGTCCATCGGTCGCCTTGGGCCTCGCCCAACAGCCGGAGGGGGCCAACTGGGTCTACCTCGTACGCAGTTTGCCGCTCTTGGAAGCAGCCGCCGCGCGGCAGGTCTGTGCGCGACTGCTGGCCGTTGAACAGGCTCCCGAGGAGTCGGAATACTACCGGCAGACGATCCTCCTGGGGCTGAAGATGAAGCAGAAAAACTTTGAGCAGGAAGATGCCGCCGAGCCGGCGCTCGCCTTGCTGCAGTACTGGACGGGTGAGGAATTGGCTGCAGGTGAGCCGGAGGACAAACAGCTGGCCGCCTGGCAAGCGTGGTTCGTCGGCCAGTATCCCGATCAGCCCGAAGCGAAACTGCCGGAGCTATCGGACACCGCCAAATACTCGTTCGACGAATTGCTGGCCCACCTTTCGAACGTCGAAACCCAAGGCGTCGCCACGAAGGGAGCCGAAGTGTTCGTCAAGGCGCAGTGCGCCAAGTGCCACCGCTTCGATCAAGGGGGAGATAATTTCGGGCCGGATCTGACTGCTGTGAATCAGCGCTTCAGCCGGAAGGAATTACTCGAATCGATCGTCTACCCCTCGCACGTGATCTCGTCGCAGTACGCTTCGAAGCTGGTCCGCACGATCGACGGCCGCACATTCACGGGCCTCGTCGTGCCCGGGGCCGCGGGCGAGACGGTCATCATGCAATCCAGCGGGGAAAAAGTGGTAATCCCCTCGGCCGAGATCGACGAAACCAAGCCCAGCAAACTGTCGGTCATGCCGGCGGGGCTCGTCGATCCGTTGTCGCTGGAAGAGATTGCGGACCTGTTTGCGTACTTGCAAAAGAGCAAACGGACAAATCCGGGTACCCTCAGCCGACGGCCGGTGAGCACGGAGGCGAAATAGCGTTCGCCATGACCGCCAGCCATGACTTTTAGCCATGGGCCACGTTGCCCCTCTATGGTGCCCCATTCTCCAATTCGAGCCTTAACCTCCTCGGCGGTCGCAGAGCGCTCGGGCTCGGCGCGCGGGGCACCGGTCGGCCAATCGACAGGCACAGCTTCGCCTTCCAGTAGCGGGAAGAAACGCGGGCGACGAATCTGGTCGCAGATCAAGGCGTTTCCCACCCGCGCCGTCCACCGAATCATCGACTCAATTCCCCACTCGTGGCGGGCAGCGTGGGTTCAGCGTGCCTCGCGCTCGCCGCTGTTCGTTGGTCTCTATTACCTCTGGTCGGGAGATTTTGCACGCGAACAACTGGCCACGTTCAGTGGCCGGCAGATTCATCGGCAGCGGCATGCGGCCGGCCACATGGACGCAGTTCGTTACGCCCTCCGGCGAAGTATTCACCGGATCGAAAAGGGATTGATCATGCGTCCCCGGCGGGAAGTTTTCGCTGAGGAATACATACGGGAAGCGGTCGCAGACTATGTACGCCTGCTGGAATCCCATTCGTCGGCGCAAAATGCAGCCGCAGATCCGCTGATTTGCTGGGCTCGAGACGTTCTCGATCTGTACTTCGACGTGACAGGGAGTTCGCCGATACTCGACAAGGCCCGGCGCGCATATTTCGCTCTGGGGTCGGCTCATCCTCCCCCCCCGCAATCGGCCAGTCCGATCGTCCCCTATCGACGCGATGATCAGCACCCGACGATTTCGATCGACGCCATGACCGCCCTGGCCCATCGCCGCCGGAGCGTGCGCTGGTATGAGCAAAGGCCCGTGCCACGCGACATCCTCGATCGCGCGATGGAAGTTGCCCGCTGGTCGCCAAGTGCCTGCAACCGGCAACCGTTTGAGTTCCGGTTCTTTGATGACCCCGACCTGATTGCGCGCATTGTTCAGATACCGATGGGCACCAAGGGATTCGCCCAGCAAATTCCCTGCCTGGCCGTACTGGTGGGCCAGTTGCGCGCCTTTCCGCTCGAGCGGGATCGACATTTGATCTACATCGATGCCGCTCTGGCGGCGATGGCCTTCGAGTTTGGCCTCGAAGTTCAAGGAGTCAGCAGCTGTTCGATCAATTGGCCCGACATCACCGAGAAGGAAGAGTTGTTGGCCCGCACGATCGGTCTCGCAGATGACGAACGTGCGGTCATGCTGATTTCTTGCGGCTTTCCCGATCCCGCAGGATTCGTGCCCTACTCCGAGAAGAAGCCGCTCGACGAAATCCGCCGCTTTAACTTTGTGGGCTCGGCTGCGTCCTCTCCCGAATCACCCTGCCGACAATAGGTCTGCGTTATGAGAATCCTGGTTCGCCGAGGACAATTCATCAACAAAGGAGCCGAGGCGATGGTTCGGACGGTGCAGGCCGAACTGGGGCGCAGAATCCCTGGGGCAACGTTTGCGATTCCCCATGACTCACTGTTTCCCAATACCGCGCCGCTCGCCGAGCAGGCGGGCCTAAAGACCATCGGCGCCACGCGAAACCCTCGGAAGTTGGGTAAACAGTTGCTGGCCCAGTGGCTGCGGCGTCCCTGGAGGATCGTCGGAGATATTTCCAGCCGGGATGAACTCGAACAAGGCCTTGTCGTGCGGCAGGTCGATGCGGTGATCGACATCGCAGGCTATGCCTATGGCGATACCTGGGGAACGAAGCGGGCGATCCAGTCAGGAGCCTGCGCCCGGGCCGCGGCCGAGCAAGGTAAGCCCTATTTCTACTTACCGCAGGCTTGGGGACCGTTCGACGACATTCAGAATCAGGCTGCGTTTCGGGCGGCCTGTCGTCCGGCAGAGCTAGTCTGCGCACGCGACCAAAGGAGCCTGGAACATCTGGAACGTCTGCTGGAGCGAGGCGTGTCGAATGTCGACTTGAAGCCGGACGTTGCCTTTCGCTTTCAGGGACTCGATCGGCAGTTCGGCCGCAACGTGTTGGCCGAAATGGGAGTCGATTTGTCGCTGCCGATCATCGGCGTCTCGCCGAACCAAAAGATGTACGAGCGGGCTGCGGGTGTTGGCACAGAGAACGCCTATATCGTCAAGCTCGTCGAGCTGTGCCGTTTTGCCCGCCGGTTGGGTGCGGCCGTCGTCATCTTGCCGCACGACATTCAGCCGAACGACATGGGGTGCTACGACGATCGCCTGTCTTGCAGCCTCGTCGACCAGGGAACGAACGATCCGCAGGTGAAGGCGATGACTCGGCGGCTACCCGCTGAAGGGATCAAGTCGCTCATCGCCAACTGCGATCTCGTCGTGGGCTCGCGATTTCACGCACTCGTCGGGGCCCTGTCGCAGGGAATTCCCGCCATGGCGCTCGGTTGGTCGCACAAGTATCTGGAGTTGCTTCGTCCGTTTGGTCTCGAGAAATTTGTCGTCGGGATCGAGAATCTCGATACGGATAATCTGCAGGAGTTGCTCGCCGAGTTGTGGCGAGACCGGACGGCAGCCGCACGCGGACTCACGGCACCGCTAGAGACAATCCGCCGCGATGTTGACCAACTCTTTGACCGGGTCGCCAGCCGAATTGCCGGCCGGCGCGCATTGGCCGCGTAAGTCTACTTCGGCTCAATCTTCAGCTTCACGTTGAATTGTCCCGGATACTGGTAACCTTCGTTGGCATACTCGGCCTGGATGCCGATGGCCAGTTGCAGGACGCCCGAGTTCTTGGCGGTGAAAGTCATTTGTCGGCCGACCTTGAAGATGGTCCCTTTGTCGCCAATCTTCGCCACGAGCGCGCCGCCGGGAATCTGGTTGGGGACGTACCAGCCGTAATTCGGCGCTCCATCGGGGCCGGCCATCGCGTTGCTCCCCCAGGGCGACATCACCACATTGCCGTCGGCCCGGACCACGATCTTGTCGCCAGCTTCCACACGAACTCCCGTGCTCTTGAACGATCGCTGCGCGATGTTCGACCCATCGACCGTCACATTACGGTGAAACGGCTCCTTCGTTCCCAGATCGCGCACGCCCGACAGGACATCGGCCAGGGCGATGTTGAGTGGGCCGTATTTGCTTTGAATGGTGAACTCCCCGGGCGAGACCTTGCCAATGACCGTGAAATCGGTGGTGACCACCGTGTCTTCGCGGATCCAAGGCTGCTCGGTGGTCGCCTCGTCATCGTCCCCGGCTTCTTCTGCCTGGGCGTCGAGTTCCTTGAGAATCTCACCGACGTGCCGCTTGATCTCAGCATTCTCGGAATCGCCATGCTCGGCCAACTCGCGCCGAATCTTCATCCCCATCGCGGCCAGATCCTTGTGGGCTTGTTCGCGGGTCTTGTAATCGTCGCTCCCGAGCTTCTCCACCAGGCCGTTTAGATGGGCCATCTGGTCGGGCTTGCTTTCCAGACCGGGCGTAAAGCTGCGAATTTTGGCAATCGGCACGACGAGCTTGCCAAAGGCCGTTTCGACCGTCACTTCGCTGACCGACAAATCGCCACTGATGACGCTGCCGTCGTGCAGGTTCAGGCGAATAAACTTGGGTCCGAGTTCGAGCGGGGCAGCGCGGGGAATTTCGACAGCCGACGTGTCTGGCGTTTCCGCCGGCGTCTCTGCGGCGGCAGCAGGCGCTGCAGCCGGCTTGGCCTCCGCCTCGTCGACCACTTGCAGCAGGCCAAACGCGACATCCTCGGCCATCGCCTTACTCGCTGCCGATCCGCAGGAAGTCACAACCCAAGCAGCCAACACGAAAGCTGCAATGCACAACCGACTCATAGTGAACCTACCTCTGCAGGGAGTAGCTCAAACACGCCGAAAAATGCCCCGTCGCGCCGCTCGTAATCGGCGCGACGTTCGCTGGGGGACTTCCCAGGGCAGAGCTTTCATTTTCTTTGCTCCGCTCGCACTTTGCCATAGTCTGACCGTGGATTAACCGCCGGTTTTACTCGGGATTCGGCCGGTTGTTACAATTCGGACACCACCCCAGCCGAGTTTTTTTCCTCCACAGCTTTCGGCTGCTCACCATGCTACGACCGGCGGGCAGTGACCCAAAGAGCCACTCCTAGCGGCTCTGCGCCGAAGTTGGTGCAGATTGCGGGAAGCGCAGATCTGGCGGCAAGTTGCCGGAGCTCGCAGTCATCGCGATAGGTCAGGTACCAATTACCCAGCCATTCCATGTATGCCCGCGAGGGGTTTAGCGCGGCAAACTGAAAAACCGTCAATTGGCCCGCGGGCGCGAGGCAATTCCAAAACAGATCGAGCATGGCGACGGCTTGGTCGTCGTCGAGATAATCAAACAGGCCCGGGCAATAAAGGAAATGCGAACCGGCCAGCGGCGCCGCCAGGCTCGGACGTGCCGCGAGGCGAAAAATGTTCGTCGGAATCGCATCGAGTTGCGAGGGCGCGAGCCACGGCTGAAGCGTCTGGCGGGCAAATTCGAGTGCGGCGGGATCCAGGTCGAGCAAAACGAACTTCAGTTTCCGGCGCTCCGCTGGTTCCAAGATCGCCAGGGCATCCCGCAGCTCCAGTCCAAACGCCGATCCGACCATTGCGATCTGCAGTTTTTCGTCAGGATCCTTTGCCTGCCAGATGCGGGCGGCGGCGACAATCTGGTCCCGCATCAGGTACATGCGGTTCCGCACGGCCTGCGGAGCAGCTTCTTCCTGAAAATAGCGGTCAAAGTGAGTTCCCAGCGGGTCCTCGCAGCGGCGATTTTCGTAAATCGCGGCGAGGATCTCGTAGTCGCCGGCATAGCCGCGGGGCTTGGTCCGGGCGCGGTTCTGCAGCCAACCCCGGCAGAGCACTTCCCCGACACAGTTCCACAGTTCGGACGAGGGGAGCCGATTCGCCAGACCCACGAGCCCAGTATCGCTCAGCTGGCGCAGGCAACTGCTAATGGCAGCCGCAATCAACTCGTACTCGACGTCCGAACTCCGCTGCGCCTCGTTGATGCACCGTTCCGAGCCAGCGAGCGCCGCCGCCAACTGTTCGGCAGCCGGCCGGACCACGTTCAGTACTTCTTCTTCCGTCACGATCAGCCACTTCACCGGCAGAGATTCGAGCTGCTTCGGCGCAGCAAAAAGCCCCTCGCAGCCTGGTGGGGCGGCAAGGGGCTCATTGTAATAACCCCGGCGATACCTACTTTCGCGTTTGTTGCACTATCATCGGCTCCGCAAGCTTAACTACTGTGTTCGGGATGGGAACAGGTGTGGCCTTGCGGATATGGTCACCGGGAAGTACCACGGCAGGCGGTAAAACCATGCCGTGGCAATTTGTTGTTGGGTAAATGGTCCGAGTATTTGTTGGCAACCGCAGTCGCCAGTCACTCGGCTTTCGAGTTCCCTCTCGCCACGAGTGGCGAGCGGGCCCTTAGTCTCTCAGGCAAGAGCTATCTGTGCCTCGGAGAGAGCTGTGAATATATGTGGCCAAGCCTTTGCCCATTAGTACCAGTTAGCTGAACACATTACTGTGCTTACACATCTGGCCTATCAACCTGGTGGTCTTCCAGGGGGCTCCCGCACTGAGTGCAACGAAACCTAATCTTGGAGAGGGCTTCACGCTTAGATGCTTTCAGCGTTTATCCTTTCCGCACTTAGCTATCCAGCCGTGCCACTAGCGTGACAACTGGTACACCAGAGGTGCGTCCTTCTAAATCCTCTCGTACTAAAGAAGAACCTCCGCAAGTTTCGTGCGCCCACGGCAGATAGGGACCGACCTGTCTCACGACGGTCTGAACCCAGCTCACGTACCACTTTCATTGGCGAACAGCCAAACCCTTGGGAGCTTCTACACCCCCAGGATGTGATGAGCCGACATCGAGGTGCCAAACCGC
>JALORD010000258.1 GCA_025459145.1 Pirellulaceae bacterium
GCAGCCACAGGCGCGTACGTGGTCGCACAACGTCGCGGACGGGCGTGCGCGGTGGTGGTGACGGCCACCACCCCAAGCGCACCGAGCAAGATTTGGAACTTACTCATAAGGCACCTCAAATCGGAAAGGTGAATGGCACCAAGTGGGTCGCACAGTTCCCTTTCTGTGTGGCTCACGACAGTGTTGGTTACACTTACGCGAAGGATGTGCCAGAACGGTGCACAGCGCCTCAAATCGACTTAACTCGATCATCATTCTCGACTTGCGAATGTATCGGCGGAACGACGCTCAAGCGGTGGGGTGTGCGAAGCGCGCTCCAATTGTCCGCCCCGGCGCGCGCAGCGAAAATCATCGCTCGATCGATGGTTTGTGCATCAGATAACAGGTGGTTAATTCAAACATCAGGCCTGCGAATTTATCGCATTCTGGACAGGTAGTTGCGACACGTTCAATGCTCCTACTTCGGGAGCGTTAGACCAACTTTTATTAACGCGCCACGCAAAGGTTACGCAACGACTCAACAATCGGAAACGGCGGGAGAACAAAGCTATCGACAAGGCTGCCCGTGGCACCCAGCGGGTCCAGGTCGCTGCGCGCACCGAGGTGCGCGCGCTCCCTCGGTCCAGCCGTTCTCGCGTCCCGCGGGGATCAGCACGCTGGCGGGAATCGCGCTCTGGCGCGGGGACCGTGGTGGCTTGAACGTGAACGTATATCTTGCCTAACCGCTACAACGCGGATTGCCGACGGTCGTCAGCATTCGCATTGGTAATTCCAAGCAAACGTCCTGGAACGATTACGCCGATTGAGAGGTAGTCCACCAACGTACTACTGGATCGGCGGGCTGACCGAAATGTCCTTGTTTACAGGGCTTTGGAAATACGGGACAACTGCCGCATTGACGCTGGCGGTCTTTGTCGGCTGTCGTCATCCGGCCGCGCACGTCCATTCCACGTCGGGGCCAGCTTCCTCTGCGGACTCGCCACTTCCTTCGTCTGCGACGGCGGCTGTCACTTTCGACAACCTTCATCCGGTGGTTTCGCTCGCGTCTCATCAGGAGCAGCCGGAGGGGATCGTGCGTCCTGTAGAGCCTCCGCCGGTCCCTCCCGAGACCGTTCCCGCGCCGGAGCCTCAGCCGATCGAGTCGCTCGAAAGTCTGGAAGCCTTTGCCCTGAGCAATAATCCCGCTCTGCGGCGAATGCAGGAGGAAGCAGCCGCAGCCTGGGCCAAAACCGGCTATGCAGCCAAGCTGCCGGACCCGACGATCTCGTCGATGTTCTTCATTCCGCCGATGAATTTTGAGCCCGACCGGCAGGTGGCTGAATTGCAAGTGATGCAAATGATCCCCTGGCTCAGCCGGCTCGATGCCGAAGCCCAGCGGGCTCATGTGGAAGCGTTAGCGGCGGAACAGCTCTATCGCGCCGAGCGGTTGCGGGTGCTCGGCGAACTGCGGATCGCCTGGTATCGGCTATACGTCCTGGGCAAACAAGTTGGCACGACCGAAGCCGACAAGACGCAGCTCCGCTCGCTCATCGAATCGGCCGGAGCGCGGATTGCTACCGGGGATGCGCAGCCGGGCGATGTCCTGATGGCGACGCTCGAGCTCAGCAATCTCGAGGAGCAACAGATCGGTTACCGGCAACAGATCGTAGCCACCTCGGCCGAGATCAATCGACTAATTGGGCGGGACGCGCGCGTACCGGTCGGGACGCCGCTGGCCCTCCAGGCTGAACTTCCCTCCTGGAACCACGACTTGCTCCGCGAGGTGGCGTTCCAAATGCAGCCGGAATTGGAAGCCGCACGACTACAGACGGCTGCCACGCGGTGGGGGATTGAGGTTGCCCGGCTCCGACGGCGTCCTGAGTTAACGGTTAGCGGGGGATGGATGCCCATGGATGCTCCCGGAATGGTGATGCCCGGTGCGGGAGCGGATTCCTGGACGCTTGGAGTCTCGGCCAGCATTCCCATCTGGCATCGACAATACGACGCCATGGTAACAGAAGCCTCCCGCCAGCACTTCGCGGCCCATGCCTCCGAGGATGAGGTGGCCCAGCGGATCGACGCCCTACTAAGGGATCTGTGGGAACAGGCGGTAGCGAGCCGGAAAACGGTCGAACTTTACGAGCAATCGATCTTGCCACAGGCCCGCCAGACCTATGAGGCCAATCTCCAGTCGTTGGCCAACAATACGGTTCCCTTCGAGCGCGTGATTCGCGATTACCGGACGCTGCTCAACCTGGAACTCGGCTATCACCGGGCGCTAGGGCAATTGGCAACCACGGTAGCCCGGATTCGCCAAACGGTCGGGGTCGACTTGCTCGAAGTGCCGCAGCCCCCTGGCCCGTAATTCCCGAAGTGTTGGACTCGGCGGGAGGCAAGCGTCGCTTCCTGTCGGAATTCGCCCTGGACGAGCGACTCGCTCCGGCGGATAATTGCGGGCAGCCACGCGGCACTCTCCATGCTCAAGCCCCACTCTTACGCGCGATTCACCATCAGCCTGCTGCTCCTGGCAGCGGTTGCCGTGGTGGCGATCGCTCCGAGCGCGAGTGCGGCGCGATCCTGCCAAGTAATAGACGAAGGGCAAAGTCTCGCCGCTGCCCAGGATGCGTGCGCGAGTGAGGGGAAGAGCTGCTGTTGCGCAGTTCGCGAGGAAACGGCGAGTTGCGGGTGCAGCCAGCCGCAACGGCCTAGCCAATCACCCCCGGAGCGCGAATCTGGACGCTCTTCACTGAACTGGGCTCCGGGAAGTTCCACAACACTCGATGTGGAGGGGGATTTGCTACTGGCCGCCCCGCCGTTCGGTTCGCCCCCGGGCCACCAGTTCGTTTCCCCCGTGACGGGATCTCTCCAGTCGCGACTCTGCGTCTGGCAAAACTGAGCGAATCTGGCGCTACCGGTTCGCGCACGTTGCGTGCGTACCCGCTTGCCGAGGCTCTTTCTCTTCGGCGTTTTCGCGCGACTTGCCTGCCCTCCAAAGGCACGCGGGTCACTTAGCTCCCATCGAATGTACGACTGGCTTGCGTGCCGCTCATGCTGCGCGGCTGCCATCTGCTGCGGAAAGGAAACGATCCATGTCGAATGAACCGAATCACTCGCGCCGAGCAGAGAGGCCCGGCGCGGGCCGCTCGCGAAAGCACCTCCTCCAGTGGCTCACCAGTCGACTATTACCCGTCGCGTTTGCCGTCGCCGCGGGCGTGCTCTTGATATTCCTCCTGGGAATCGCCCAGCGCGTAGGTTGGCTCGTCGCACCGGGCAGCGGAACAGGTGTAACAGCGGAGGCGACGGACGCGATCTACACGTGTCCCATGCATCCGCAGATTCGGCAACCCGGCGCAGGGCGGTGCCCGATCTGCGGTATGGAACTCGTTCCGGCTGCCAGTATGACCGGCGCCGATCTGGACGAGCTCTCGGTGCGGATTGAGCCGGCCCAGCGGCGGCTGGCCAATATTCAGACGGCGGCGGTGGAACGAGCGCCGCTCGTTACCACGCTGCAGACGGTCGGCTCGATCGCCATCGACGAGAGTCGGCAAGCGACCATTGCGTCCTACATCGATGGCCGCCTGGAACGCCTGTTTGCCGACTACACCGGGGTCGTCATCGCCAAAGGGGACCACCTCGCGGTCATCTATAGCCCGCAATTCCATGCCGCCCAGGTGGAGTACATCGAAGCGCGACGTGGTGCGGCGAGCGCAAGCGGTTTAGCTGCGGTGCGACAGGCCCAAGAGTCGCTGGCAGTTAATACTTTGCAGCGGTTGAAGGAATATGGCCTGACTGACGAGCAAGTGGCGGAATTGCAGCAGACTGGCCAACCCCAGTCGCGGCTGACAATCTATGCCCCTCAGAGCGGGACTGTCATTGAGAAGATGGCGGTCGAAGGGAACTACGTGAAAGCGGGGGACCCCATCTATCGCATTGCAGAACTTTCGACCGTATGGCTAATGCTGGCCCTGTTCCCGGAAGATGCTTCCCGAATTCGTTTCGGCCAGCGCGTCGAAGCGGTGGTGCAGTCGCTCCCGGGCGAAACGTTCGTGGGACGCGTCGCGTTTATCGATCCCACGGTGAACTCGAAGACGCGGACCGTCGGAGTGCGTGTCGAACTGCTCAACGAGCAGGGGCGACTGCGGCCGGGCGACTATGCGGAAGCGCAAATCGCCTTGCCGATTGGCGCACGCGGAAAGATCTATGACGCCGATCTGGCGGGCAAGTGGATCAGCCCGATGCACCCGCAGATTATCCGCGAAGAGCCGGGGCAGTGTCCGATCTGTGGGATGGAACTGGTTCCCACCGCCAACTACGGGTTCGCTGGAGAGCCGGTGCCGCAGCCCGAGTCGCTGTTTGTTCCCCGCTCGGCCGTGCTGATGGCTGGCGGGAATAGCGTCGTCTACGTCGAAACTGAACCGGGGCGATTTGAAATCCGCCCGGTCACCGTCGGTCAGATCCTGCGCGACAAGATTGTCGTCCTCGAAGGGCTCAAAGTGGGCGAACAGGTGGCAACGGCGGGCAACTTCCTGATCGACTCGCAGATGCAATTGGCGGGCAAACCGAGCCTCATCGATCCGACCCGTGCCATTGCCAAAGCCAAGGAGCGGAAGGGACCGCTCCTCTTTGAGCAGATTGCTGTGCAGAACATTGGGGGACCGGCCGGTAAGCAGCTTGAAGAACTGTACGCGGCATACTTTGCCGTGCAGCAGGCGCTGGCCGCCGACAAGACTCCGCCCGCAGCCGC
The DNA here is from genome assembly GCA_025459145.1 of Pirellulaceae bacterium. Taxonomy (GTDB): domain Bacteria; phylum Planctomycetota; class Planctomycetia; order Pirellulales; family Pirellulaceae; genus CAYLLN01. The sequence continues at coordinate 4,724 of JALORD010000258.1, forward strand.
AGCCCAGACGCTCCATCGTGCGGCTGTCGATTTGGCCAGCGACATGACGCTGGGTGCGCCGGTCCTCGAGCGTCTGCACGAGATTGCGACCAATGCCGAGCACCTGCACCATCAGAATCTGGCCGCTGCTAGGCAGTCGTTCAAGCCGATCAGCCATGCCGTGGTGTCCCTTGCCACCCAGGTCCGCAGTGACACCGCCGAACGACCGTTCACGCATTTCTATTGTCCCATGGTCAAAGGCGGCGGCGGGGATTGGCTGCAGCCGGGGGGTGAACTACTAAACCCCTACTACGGCAGTGAAATGCTGCACTGCGGCGAGAAGGTCCAGGAGTTTCCAGCGCGTGGTGTGGTCGTGCCGGAGGCGAATCCAGCGGCACCGCCACCACCCACCGCGCCCGCGGAAACCGCTCCCCAAGCCCCATCGACGCCCCAGGGAGTTTAAACCGTGCTTCGCAGCCTGATTGAGTTCTTCGTGCGCCAGCCGGTACTCACCGTGATCGGGGCCATCGCCATTGCCGCGATCGGCGGCTACTGCGCGATGATCGTGCCGATCGACGCGATTCCGAACGTTGGCGAGAACCAGGTCATTGTCTTCACCGAGTGGCCAGGCCGGTCGCCCAAAGACGTCGAAGACCAGGTGACGTATCCGCTGTCAGTCGCCCTGCTCACCGTGCCGCATGCCGAAAGCGTGCGGGGAAAGAGCATGTTCGGCTACAGTTTCGTGCAGGTCACTTTCTCCGATGGCACGGACTTTTACTGGGCTCGCTCGCGGGTTCTCGAACGGCTGGGAACGGCCATCGCCTCGCTGCCGGCGGGGGTGACGCCGACGCTCGGTCCCGATGCGACTGGCCTGGGGCAGGTTTTCTACTACGTGCTCGAAGGCCCGCCGGGGATAAACCTCGCTGAACTGCGTTCGCTGCAGGACTATGTCGTGCGGTACGAATTGCAGTCGGTGCAAGGGGTCAGCGAAGTGGCCAGTGTGGGAGGTTACGTTCGCCAGTACCAGATCGAAGTCGATCCCGATGCCCTCCGCTTTCATGACATCCCGCTGGATCGGTTGATCGCAGCCGTGAAGGATTCGAACATCGACGTGGGCGCGAAGACAGTCGAATCGGGAGGCATGGAGTACGTCATTCGCGGGCGGGGCTTTATCGGGCAGGGTCAAGATGTTGCCCAGGCGCTCACGGACATCGAGAAGACGGTGGTCCTCTCGCGCGACGGCGTACCGGTACGAATCCGCGATCTGGCGCAAGTCCAGCTTGGGCCCGATTTTCGCAGCGGCGCGATCGACCTCAATGGCTCCGAGGCCGTCGGGGGCGTCGTCGTGATGCGGTTCGGCGAGAACCCGCGAGCGGTCATTGAACGGGTCCGCGACAAGATCAAGCAGATCGAGCCGAGCCTGAAGGGAGTAAGGGTCGTACCGGTCTACGATCGCACGGGACTGATCGACGAGACGGTCGCCACGCTCACCGAATCGCTCCGCGAAGAACTGATCATCACCGCGGTTGTAATTGTGCTGTTCCTCTTGCACGTACGGGCCAGCCTGATTGTGGCGGTGACGCTGCCGATGGCGGTGCTGATGTCGTTCATTGGCATGCAGGTGTTCAAGATCGACGCCAACATCATGTCGCTCGCCGGGATCGCCATCGCCATCGGCGAAGTGGCGGATCTGGGCATCATTATCTCCGAGAACATATACCAGCATCTTGTGGAGTGGGAGAAGGCAAAGGGACGCGATCCGCGCAGCCGCACCGAGGTGATCATCGACGCCACGCACGAAGTCGCCGGGGCGGTGATCACCGGGGTCTCCACCACAATCGTCAGCTTCCTGCCGGTTTTTTTTCTAACCGGTCGCGATCTGAAGCTGTTTGCCCCGCTTGCCTGGACGAAGACGTTTGCCATGTTCGCCGCCCTGCTGGTGGCGGTGTTTTTGGTTCCGGCGCTCTGCCGGCTTCTCCTGCGAAGTTCGAGTTGGCCGCGGTGGCGCGGCTGGGTCGTTGCCGGTGTGACGGGGATGGGAGGCGTCCTCGCAACGGTCGTCTTTTGGCGGCCGTGGCTTAGCGAACTGTCGTCGTTGCCGCTCTGGGCGACGGCGCCGCTCGTGGGACTTGTGCTCGGGATCCTGGGAATCCTCATGTCGCGGGAACGGCTGCGGCCGATCGAGGAGAATCCCACCAGCCGGGCGATCCTCTGGGTGTACGAACCGGTACTGCGATTCTTATTGGCTCACAAGTTCAGTTTTGCCGCCGTTCCGCTATTGATCATCCTGCTGGGAG